>NZ_RZOJ01000140.1:0-13427 GCF_003998845.1 Mesorhizobium sp. M4A.F.Ca.ET.022.05.2.1
GTACCGCACCGTCTCGGAATTCCTCGGCGGCATCAAGGTGGCCAAGAGCCTGAATGTCGAGGCGAGCTATTTCGCGCAGCTGCAGGCGACACTGGAGAAGATGAAGGCTGACAACATCAGCTATGTGCGCAACAGCACGATCGGCACGGCCTTTTTCCAGGTGGCGAGCGTCATCGGCCTCAGCCTGTTCATCTACATTGCGCTTACCCGGTTCCATCTCGCGCTGGCCGAAATCGTCGTGCTGCTTCTGGTCTTCATGCGGATCGCGCCGCGCTTCATGGACATGCAGACGCAGGCACAGCAATTGCTGATCAACCTGCCCGCTTACGCCTCGATGCAGGACCTGCAGACGCGCTTCGACGCCGAGCGCGAGACGGCGGCCAGCCAGGCCGCGCAGGGCGTGAGGTTGACCCTCGATGTCGGGCTCGACATACGCGATGTCTCGCTTGCCTATGGCGGCCTTGCGGATGCCGCGGAGGGCAAGCCTGTGGTCAGCGGCATCACCTTCGGCCTTCCCGCCGGCAAGGTCACCGCCCTTATCGGCCCTTCAGGATCGGGCAAGAGCACGATCGCCGACATGCTGCTCGGCCTGCTCGAACCGACACAAGGCAAGATCCTCGCCGACGGTGTCGAGATCGGGCCGGACAACCGCAGGCTTTGGCGCGACCAGGTGGCCTATGTGCCGCAGGACGTGTTCCTGCTGCACGACACGATCGCGGCGAACCTCAGGCTTGCCGCGCCGCAAGCCAGCGACGCGGAGCTGTGGGCGGCGTTGCGCGCGGCGCATGCGGCCGATTTCGTCAAGGGGCTGGAGCAGCGGCTGGACACGGTGGTCGGCGACCGCGGCATCCGGCTCTCGGGTGGCGAACGCCAGAGGATCGCGCTGGCGCGGGCGCTGTTGCGCAAGCCATCGCTGCTCATCCTCGACGAGGCGACCAGCGCCCTCGACTGGCAGAATCAGTCGCTGATCGCCAAATCGATCGACGGGCTGCGCGGCACGATGACAATCCTGACCATTGCGCACCGGCCTTCGATGATCGCCTTCGCCGATTGGGTAGTGGCCATCGAGAACGGCCGCATCGTCGAGGTCGGGCAGTATCAGCGCCTGAAGGCCAAATCCGGCAGCCGGCTGTCCAGGATGCTGTCGGGCGAGCAGGCGGAACCAGAGGTTGCCGACGCCGGCTGAGCGCGCCCGCCTCGCGGTTTCAGCAGGACGCCGCGTTAACGGATGCTGCGCCTGGCGCTGAACTTCTCGCCCTTGGCAGCCTTTGGAGCGCCAAGGCCTCTTTCGGCCTCGCGCATTCTGTCGGCCACGGTCGGCGTGCTCCTGGCAACCATGAGAAAGACCAGCAGAAAATAGCCGGCCTGACTGATGGCGACGCAGATCACGGCGCGCAGCAAGATCGTGCCGAGCGAGGCGCCATCGAAATAGGACCAAGAGATCACGATCGCGAGGGCGAACAGCATCCCGACAATGAATTTTGGAAGTGACATGTCCGTCGATCCATCAACCGACACGAGCATGCAAAAGTGACGACTTACCCACCCGAGTATCTCCCCATGCGCCACGCGAGCTTATCCTGCTGCTCGCTTTTCGGCCGGTTGCTTCCGGCCTTCCCAACCTATCCAAACTCTAACATGAACAGTTTGCGACTCTATTAAGGCGGGATACCTCGGGCAAGGCCAAGCACAAATAATTTTGAATGGGTTTTCGGGTTCGACTCTGGCATGCTGCGTCGCACACGCAGGCTCCACAGCCGATTGCGGAAAGCAGATTTTGCTGCAGTAGAATCCACAATATTAATTAGTATTTAACTCGAATAACTTGGCCAAGCGAGTGATTCGGGGATGAGTTATGGCAATCCCCTCTGCGACAAAGAACGATTCGCCCAAAATCGGCCTCAAAAAGGCACTACATTTCCTTACGTTGCTCATAGTTTGTCACAAACGCGCCATAAAGGTGAATTTTTGGGCAGGGCACGTTTATTATTTAGTCAATTCATGACGTGACTATTTCATCGTGATGGGAAATTGTGTGTTGCGCTGCAACATTTTTTTGATATCGTGCCGTAAACCATTCGTTCAACGTATGGAGTTGCGGCATGAGGGATATTGCCAAGTCGGCCGATGCGGGTTTTTCGCACGCCGGCATTGATTTTCCGCCACCGATCGGCGGGCTTCTTAAGCGTGGTTTCGATATCGTCGGTTCGCTGGCTGGCCTGGTGCTGCTCAGCCCGCTGTTCTTGATGGTCGCGCTGCTCGTCAAGTTGTCGGACGGCGGGAGCATCTTCTATGGCCACAAGCGCATCGGCCGCGGCGGCCGGATTTTCCCGTGCCTCAAGTTCCGCACCATGGTGCAGGACGGCGAGCGGGTTCTGGCCGCACATCTTGCCGCCAATCCGGAAGCCAATGCCGAGTGGATCGCGACGCGCAAGCTGAAGAACGACCCGCGCGTTACCCGCGTCGGCCAGGTGCTGCGGAAACTCAGCCTCGACGAGCTGCCCCAGATCATCAACATCCTGCAGGGCGACATGAGCCTAGTCGGGCCGCGCCCCGTCGTGCGCGACGAGCTGGAAATTTATGGCAGCGCCGCGGTCTACTATTTGAAGTCACGTCCGGGTCTTACCGGGCTGTGGCAGGTCAGCGGCCGCAACGACGTGTCCTATGACAGCCGCGTCGCCTTCGATCGTCATTATGTCGAGAACTGGTCGCTGTTCGAGGACATTCGCATCATCTTCAAGACAGTGCCTGCAGTATGGATGTCGCGCGGCAGCTACTGAGCCGCAAGGCCGGGCTCCGCAAGGAGCACGGCAGCCTTCGATTGGGACGCCGTCTCGCATCGGATCGGGCGTCCGGCAGCAAGCTCATCGGGCGATGGGGCAAGCGGATCGGAAACGTTCAGTTGAAAACAGACATATTCGGACTCCTTCGCGACAGCCGTCTGTCGCGCCCCATGATGCCGGCGCGGCTTGCTGTCGCCGGCCTTGCGCTTTTGCTGGCTGTCCCTGCCATGGCCGGCGACTATCAGCTTGGGCCGCAGGACAAGCTCAACATCCGAATCGCCGAATGGCAGACGGTCGAGGGCACGTTCCGCGACTGGTCGGCCATCAATGGCGAGTATTCGGTCGGCCCGGCCGGGACCCTGTCGGTTCCGTTCGCGGGAGAATTGCCCGCCGCCGGCAAGACCACCGCCGAGATCGCCGCGGCGATCAGCGAGACGCTGCAGCGTAAGCTGGCGCTTTCGGACAGGCCGGAAGCTTCGGTGGAAATGGTGCAGTTCCGGCCATTTTACATTTCCGGCGAGGTGCAGAGTCCCGGGCAATTTCCCTATGTGCCGGAACTGACCGTGCTGAAGGCGATCAGCGTCGCAGGCGGCATCCGCCGCAACGCGGAAAATGGCCCGCAGCAGGATCGCGACCTGATCACCGCCAAAGGCAACTACGACATCTACGACGACCAGCGGCTTCGCCTCGTCGTCAGGCGCGCCCGCATCGACGCCGAGCTCGCCGACAAGACGACATTCGAGGCGCCGAAGGAAGTCGCCGACGATCCGAAGGTGGCGACGATCGTCGCCGACGAGATGGCGGTGCTGACGTCCGATCAGAAGAAGCTCAAGTTGAAGCTGCAGGCGCTGGACGATCTGAAGAACCTTCTGCAGAATGAGATCGAGTCGCTGCAGAAGAAGATCGTCAACCAGCAGCGCCAGGTGGACCTCGCCAAGGAACAGCTCGACAGCGTCGGAGCGCTGGCGCAGAAGGGCCTCGTCGTGCAGACGCGGGTGCTGAATTCGGAACAGACGATCGCCGACCTGCAGGGGCAGATCCTGGACTACGAGACGGCGATCCTTACCGCCAAACAGTCGATCAGCAAGGCGACGCAGGACGCTACCGACGCCGAAAACACGCTGAGATCGAGCCTCGCCTCCGACCGCCAGCAAGTCGAAACCGACCTGAAAGAAGCAGAACTCAGGGTGGGCATGCAAAAGGGCCTGATGACCGTGGCCTCGGACCCCGCCACGCAGGCAGCCATGACCAACAGCGATCAACCCGCCCTGCTTTACGCGCTGGTTCGGGTGGTCAACGGCAAGACGACCGAGGTCGCGGCGACCGAGGATACGCCGGTGCAGCCTGGGGACGTGATCAAAGTGAAGCTGGCGCCGATGGCCAGCCAGTAGGCGATCGGCATGTATGGCGCGGGCGAGCGCCGGCAAGAATTGAGAAAGCAGCCCGCGGGGCGCTGGGCAGCTGCAGAAGTCGCGCAGCGATCCGCTGATGAAGGCCACGAATGCAGCCGGCAACCCGTCACATCTACCTCAATCTCGACGCGTTGCGCGGCGTGGCGGCGATCAGCGTCATGCTCTACCACTTCTCGCCGTTCATCGCTGACGGCAAGGTGCTGCCGTCGAGCTATCTGGCTGTCGACCTGTTCTTCCTGCTCAGCGGTTTCGTCATCGCGCACGCCTATGACCGCAAGATCGAGAGCGGGATGGGGTTCGGCACCTTCCTGCTGGTCCGGCTGATACGGCTCTATCCGCTCTATCTGGCCGGCACGCTGCTCGGCGCCTTCTACCTGCTGATCAAGAACAGGCTAATGCCCGGCGAATACATGCCGTTATCCGATGTCGCCCTGATGCTGACGACGGGCATGCTGTTCATCCCGCTGGTTGGCGACGCCTACCACACGATCTTCCCGCTCAACCCCGCATCCTGGTCGCTGTTCTTTGAATTGCTGGTGAACATCGCCTATGTGCTGCTGTTCTTCGTCCTGTCGAAGCGGGTGCTCTTGGGCCTGATCACCGGCAGCCTGGCCTTGCTTGTTCTTGCCGCGATGCTCTCCGGCACGCTCGATTTCGGCATGACCGGCGCGACCATCGCCAGCGGCCTGCCGCGCGTTACCTTCTCGTTCTTTCTCGGCGTGTTGCTCTGCCGATCCATGGCGCACTATCAGGGGAGCTTCGGCTTCCTGCAGCGCGGCTACTGGGTCGAGATCGCGCTCGCGCTGACGCTGGTGATCTTCGCCATCGCGCCGGCAGGCGGCAGCGCACGCGCCGCCTATGATCTGATCTGCGTGGTGCTTTTGTTCCCGGTCATGGCGACGGTCGGGGCGGTGGCGGCCACCTCACCGCGCCTGTCGAAGCTCTACAGCTGGCTCGGGCGGATCTCCTACCCGATCTACATCATTCACACGCCGATGCTGATGATCATCGCTGGAGCGGGCAAGGCCGTCTCGATCGATCCGTTCGCTAATCATCCCTGGTTCGGCATCGCCATGGCGATCGTGGTGATCGTCATCTCCGACATTGCGACGCGCATCTATGATGAGCCGGTGCGGCGCTTCCTGCAGCGGCAGATGCAGCGCTCGCGCGCCATCGCCTGAACCGCCCTTCTCTCGCCGCCGAACCGGCGTCAGCCGCTTGCGGGCTTCGCTTCGTGGATCGCGACGCACGCGCGCTGCGGGCGAACCGCCGAGGGCGCCGGGCGCAGCTTGAACAGGCCGTAATAGACGATGAAGGAGGCGGTGAAATACGGGCCGAGAATCTCGACCTCGAAAAAGGAGCGGAGCAGCATGAGACCCACCGCGCCCGCCAGCACGACCGAATCGGCGCGCCAGTCGCGGAAGACCACCGACGAGACATGTCCCCAGAACGACCGCAGGATGACCATCGCGATCAGCGTCACACCGACAAGGCCGAGCTCGACCAGGGTCTCGATATAGGTGTTGTGGAAGTGGAAGCCGGTGCGGGTGGTGATGTAGAACTCGGCCCATAGCCGCTCGGCCTCGGCGAAGCCCTGCACCCAGTAGGCGGCGTAGCCATAGCCGAGGATCGGGAACTGCTGCGCGGCCTCCCATCCCTGCTCCCACAGATAGGTGCGTCCGGTGAGCGTCGAGTCCTTGCCGAAGATGCCGAGCACGAAATCGAGCAGGCCAAGATTGAGCGCGGCCATGACCGCGCCGACCAGCGCGCAGGCGCCGACCGTGAACAGCACCCGCCGATAGCGGCGCGACAGCACCTTGCTCACGGCGAGCAGGAGGACGACGCCGACGGCCGCCGGCAGCGACGCCACCGAGGTGGCGGAATGGGCGATCGCCAGCATATACAGCGACAGCAGGCCGATCGGCGCCGTCCAGACCAGGCTTTGCCAGCCGCGCCGGTAGAAGATGGCAAAGACAAAGCAGAAATAGAGGCCGAGCGAGGCGAAGAAGCCGACCTGGTTCTTGGAGCCGAAGGCCCCGACGAAATTGGTTGTCCCGTCAATCGTGTCGAGCGCGTAGCCGCCGACACGCAGCGAATAGAGCAGCACGACGAAGATGCCGATCAGCGAGCCGACGACCAGCGTGCGGACACTGACCGTGCGCGCGGCGACATAGGCGCACAATATGTGCGAGAAATACTGCAGTGCCGCACGCGCCGTTGTGCCGGGCGCATGCGACCAGAACACCGAGAAGCAGATATAGGCGGCGAACAGCAGCGGAAGCCAGGCATCGGAGAGATGCCGCAGGAACCGCCGGTAGTCGACCAGGATCAGCGGCAGCCAGACCGCATAATAGGCGAGGATGAGCACCTTGCCGAAATTGGTGGAATAGGCAAAGGCGAAGACCGAGATGGCAACGGCGAAGGTGCCATAGACGGCATTCCTTTCCGGATCGATCAACAAGGATTTTGGAATCTTCATATCCCTACCGGATATCTCTTTCGCTGAGCCCTCGGGAGCGGGCTGTCAAAGGCCGGTGCGAAGCCCCGGGCATTCCCCGATCCGGGCTTCCATTGTGCAGTGCAATATAACTTACCGTCCTATCGCGCGGCACTCAACGACAAATGTTGTCGCGGGCAAACAAGTGCCCGAAAGCCATATTGCACAGACGCATGGCGCGAATGCGGCGACGGCGCGTGGTTGAGCCCTGGCCGGCGAACCCTGCGCGATGCCTGTTCCTACCACAGGGCGTCGCCGGTGATCTGGATGTTTTCCATGGTGATGCCCCTGGCGGCGTCCGAGCACAGGAACACCGCGGGAACTGTTCCTGCAGTTCTTCCAACATCGGACGGAGCCATAACAGCCGGCATGTCATCGACGCCAGCTGCCGTTGCAATGGGGAAGGCCGTCCGCATACGCTAAGGTGAGTCGCTTTGCTGGAGGAAATGGATGGCCAAACCGCGAATCTTCCTGGGGTCATCCGGAAAGCAGAAGAAGCTGTTGCAGGCGCTGACGCGCGGCCTCGAGGAGATTGCCCATGTCGAGCCCTGGACAACTGTTTTCAATCCCGGGACGACCACGCTGGGGCGCCTGCTCGAGCTTGCGCGCGAGGTCGACTTCGCCGCTTTCGTGTTCGCCCAGGACGAATGGACGAGCGCGAGCCAGCCGGAATCGGCCCCTACCGTTCCCGCCCAGGCTTCGCCGCGCGACAATGTGTTCGAGGCCGGCGGATACTTCACGACACGATCGGATACGAACTCGGAAGTAAATGCACGCACGTCCGGCGTCTATCTGCGCGCCGACTGCTGATGCGCGCCGTTCGCCCCCACCAGGTTCTGGGCCGAGCCTGGAAGGCATGGCTGTACCGCGTCCGCATCGGGCAGATGGTTCCGCCCAGGGCTCCGGCCACGCCGCTGCCGGCGCTTGGGAAGCACCGGACCTTAATCGTCTGCCACGACCCGGCCTTTCCACCGACATCGGGCGCCGATCTGCGGAATTTCGGCAATGCCACGGCGGCAGCTGAACTCGGGCGGGTCCGCCTCGTCTCGATCTGTCCGCGGACCGACGAAGCGCAGCCGCTCGACAGCAATATTGGTGTGGTTGCCCTGACCAAAGCGAGCGAAATGCGCGGCCCGTGGCTGGGCTGGCGGCGAGCCAAGGGCGAGAGCCGGATTCCACGCCGGGCGCTCGCCCGCCTCAAGGCGCTTGCCCGCGAGTTCCGCCCGGACACGATCGTCGTCGAAGGCATTGCGCTGTTCAGGTTGCTTCGGCCTTTGCGGCCGCTGACCGAGCAACTCGTCCTCGACATGCATAATGTCGAATCGGATCTCGCCGGACAGCTGGAACGGGCCCACGGCACCCTGGTCACCGCGCCTGATCTCAAACGCCTCGAACGAGAGGCCGCGAGGATCGTCGACAGGATCTGGGTCTGCTCGCGCCTTGACCGCGACAGGCTCGAGCCATCGTCTTCCGGCACGGTGCCGATCGACATCGTCGCCAACGGCATTCCACGGGCCGAGGCCATTGCGAGGGTATTGCCGGCGCAGCCCGCATTTTCAGACGGCTTTCCAGTCATCCTGTTCGTCGGCCATCTCGGATACCAGCCTAACATCGAGGCCGCCGAACGGCTGGTCCGCAACATCCTGCCGCTCATCCGGCAGGCGCTGCCGCAGGCGAATGTTGTCCTTGCAGGACGCTCGCCTATGCCGGCCGTGCGGGCGCTGGCCGGTCTGGAAGGCGTTTCGCTCATCGAGTATCCGGATGACACAAGGCCGTTATTGGCCAAGGCTCACCTTTGCCTCGTTCCGCTTTCATCCGGCGGCGGCACGCGCATCAAGATCCTCGAGGCGATGGCCTTCGGCGTTCCCGTGCTGGCGACGCGGCTGGCGGCCGAGGGCCTGGACCTGGCCGAGGATGAAGAGGTGTTGCTGTCCGACGAGGACGAAAGGCTGGCAGAGAAGGCCATCGCGCTGTGCATGGACCCGCCCCGCATGGCCAGGCAGCGGACCCAAGCTCATGCAGCTGTGTGGTCACGGTTCGGGCCGCAAGCCATCGGCGATGCGATTCGCCACGGGCTTCGGCTCGACGACGAGCACAAATGACGGCTGCCCCTACCTTTTGTTGACGATGACCGTGCCGGCAGACCTTGCGAAGTTCAAGGCCCTCCACGGGCCATGGTGAACAGCCGGGCCCTGCGGCGTCAACGAGACTTCCGCCAGCGGCGCAGCTTGGTGCGCAGGAAGGAGACGCCGCCGAACGGCAGCGACGGCCAGCCCGGCGACAGGCCCTGCCCTTGCTGCATGCGCTGATGGACGAGCTCGGCCAGCCGGCATTTCGCCGGCGTTTCCAGGAGAGGGAGGCGGCTGGCGATCGACTCCGGCAGCGGTTGCGAGCGCCAGGCGAAATAGGCCTCATAGGCGCTGGGCGTCTCCAGCAGATGGCGGAGATAGGCGGCAAGCTCGGCCGGCGTGCCGAACGCCGTCGCGTCGATGTAGGAATTGGCAGGGACGAACTCGCCGACGTTGGGGGCGCCGAGATAGACCGGCACGCTGCCTGCACAGAGCGGATCGAAGATCTTCTCGGTGACGTAGTCGGGCGCGATCGAATTCTCCAGCGCCAGGCAGAAGTGATATCGCGCTATGGTCTCGATCTTGGTCTGCGATCCGAGATCGGGGCCTTCGATCTGTCGCGTGGGACGATAGCGGCCATAAGAATCGACGCCGATATGCCCGGCAAGCTCGGCTGCGAACGCCCCACGGCCGCTGAGATCGATGCTCGCGGACTGGAAACGCACCACCGGAGCGCTCTCGGTCTTGGAGGGTATCGCGCTGTTGCGTATCGCCTCCCACCAGCTCGCGTTCTGGAGATAGGGTGTCCAGATGTCCGATCCGGACTCGTGCGTCATCGTGAGATCGAAATGCCGCATAAAGCCGGGAGCGGCGGCGCGCGGATAGTTCTGCGGGTTCTCCATCGACCACGCGACCCATGTCTGGCCGGGATATTTGCGGGCGTCGCCGATCTCGCGGTAATCCGGAAGGTGGAACACCACCGCCGCGGCTTCGGCAAGGCGGCGGCGGTCATTGGTCCATTCGACGGGCACCGCGCAAGCGGGGATGGCCGCTATGTCGACCGGCTTGCTGAAGAAGGTCGTGTAGAAGAGGATGAGCGGATGGCCTGACGGCATAGGAGACTTTCGGCGCGTGGGAATTTCTTTCATATACCCTTGCGGCCCGAGCTTGGGAAAGAACGTCCTTACCGCCGCGGCGGGCGGGCTCGAAGCGTCTCAGTCGTGCAGTTCCCTTGGGATCGGCGGACCGATCGAAAAATCCGAGAAGCTGACCTCGAAGCCTTCGCGCTGCGGCGAGCAGCACATCATGCCGACATCGACCGACTTCGACGGCGGGAAATAGGCGAGCCGCACCGGCTTCCAGTGGCCGTCGGCGGCGTCCAGATACTGGACGCGGATGGTCTCGGCGTGGCGGGTCAGGCGGATCCTGACGCCGTTGGGATCGGCAGCGATGCCGACCAGCGACCAGTCGGAGGCATCGTTGGTGACGACGACGGAAAAATAGGCGAGGCCGTCGGTGTACTCGATACCGGCCTTGATCCAGTGCGTTTCGCTCAGTCGCACCATCAGGCCGGCCTGGTCGTAGAGCACCCGATAGTCGCCCTTGACCGTGACCTCGGCGCTGAAATCGCCAGCGACCGGCCGATGGAGGAAATGGCCGTTGTCGCGCCGGAAGCCATAGAAGGTCTCGCGCCAGAAGTCGGTCTCCTTGCCGGTGCGCACCTGCACGGTGCTACCGGCAAAGGAATGATGCGGCGGCGGGTTGAGCCAAGTCAGGTCCGCATTCCAGTCTGCCGTCGACATGCTCGCCTGCCTGGTTCGCGCTCGCGCCGTCGCGGTTTTAGTTAGCCGGCGAATGTATAGGCCGTCTTCACCGTGGTGTAGAACTCCATGGCGTAGCGGCCCTGCTCGCGCGGTCCGTAGCTCGAGCCCTTGCGGCCGCCGAACGGCACATGGAAGTCGACGCCGGCGGTCGGCAGGTTGACCATGACCATGCCGGCTTCAGAATTGCGCTTGAAATGCGTCGCGTGCTTCAGGCTGGTGGTGCAGATTCCGGAGGTCAGGCCGAACGGCGTGTCGTTGGCGACAGCGAGGGCCTCGTCATAATCCTTGACCCGGATGACGTTGGCGACCGGGCCGAAGATCTCCTCCCGCGAGATGCGCATGGCATTGCTGGCGCCGACAAACAGCGCCGGCTGAAGGTAGAAGCCCGGCGTCTCGCGACCCAGCCGCTCGCCGCCGAAGGCAAGCTCGGCGCCTTCCTGGCGGCCGATGGCGATGTAGTCCTCGTCCTGCTTCAACTGTGTGGCGTCGACGACCGGACCGATCTGGGTCTTGGCGTCGAGCGCATCGCCGACGACGAGCTTCTCCATGCGCTCCTTCAGCGCCTCGACGAAGCGGTCATGGATGCCATCGGTCACCACCAGGCGCGAGGACGCCGTACAGCGCTGGCCGGTGGAGAAATAGGCGCCGTTGAGGGCGCAATCGACGGCGACCGCCAGATCGGCGTCATCGAGCACGACGAGCGGGTTCTTGCCGCCCATTTCGAGCTGGAACTTGCGCATGTGCTCGACGCTGGCGGCGGCGACGCGTTTTCCCGTGCCGACCGAGCCGGTGAAGGAGATGGCGTTGACGTCCGGGCTGTCGAGCATGGCCTGGCCGACCACCGAGCCTTTGCCCATGACCAGGTTGAGCACGCCCTTGGGCAGGCCGGCGCGGTGCAGGATGTCGACGATGGTCCAGGCGCTCTCCGGCACCAGCTCGGCCGGCTTGAAGACGATGGTGTTGCCGTGGGCCAGCGCCGGCGCGATCTTCCAGGCCGGGATGGCGATCGGGAAATTCCACGGCGTGATGATGCCGACCACGCCGACGCCTTCGCGGGTCATCTCGACGCCGACGCCGGGCCGCACGCTCGGCACCAACTCGCCCGACAGGCGCAGCGTCTCGCCGGCGAAGAAGTCGAAAAGCTGGGCGGCCCGGATCGTCTCGCCAATGCCTTCGGCGAGCGTCTTGCCTTCCTCGCGCGCCAGGCTGCGGCCGATCTCGTCCTTGCGGGCCATGATCTCATCGGACGTCTTCTTCAGCACCGCGTGGCGGGCGAGCGGCGCCGAGCGCGACCAGGCCGGAAAGGCCGCCTTGGCGGCGGCGATGGCCTGACGCGCCTCGCCTGCGCCGGCGGAGGCATATTCACCGACGACATCACCGGTGTTGGAGGGGTTGATGTTGCGGGAGCCGGCCTCGCCCACCCATTCGCCATCGATGAGGTTCTTACGAAACAGGGTCATGGTCTTTCCTTGTGAAGCTTTGCTGGCGGCCTTGTCCGCCGCGGTCATCTCTCAGTCAAGCCATTTATCAGACAAATGATGACAGCGAGAAGGCGGTCATGGACCGGAATAGCCGATGGCGCGGGCCGATGAAAGCCCGCGCCTGTCGCCTTGCCGAAACGGGATATGGGTGGTCAGGCCTGGAAGGTCCAGAACAGGCAGGCCAGCGTCGCCGCGGCAAAGACGACGAAGAACAGGCTTCTCAACAGGATATTGCGGCGCAGCTCGTTCATGGCGAAATGGGCCGCGACGATGGCGGCGACGAACAGGAACCGCCAGTTGACCAGCGCCCACAGCACGCCGCCCTGGCCGAAGGCCCATCTGGCGACGAGGGAGCCGACGATGGTGGCAAACAGCGCAACCGTCGCCCAGAACAGCGCGTCGGCGGCGTTGGTCAGCACGATGCTGGCGGCGCGCAGCGGCAGGATCATCATCAGAAGCGCGCTGAAGAAATAGACGGCGGCTAGCGGAATGAAGGAGCCGGCATCGGCGATGCCGTCGAGGCGTTTCACGCCGAAAGCGCCGTAGGGATAGCCGTGCCTGGCGACCGCCAGCGAAAGCGCCATGAGCAGAGCGGTGAGCACCGCGACCAACGCGAAAGTGGTAAGGGCCTTGCTCATGCCGTTCCTGCTCCTGCTCTCCGGGCCATGACCGGGGACGAATCAAACAGGGACGATCTTAATCGAATGCGCTCGTAAAATTACCCGCAAGCTTCAAGGCAGCGGTAGGTGCCAGCCAGAGCCTCAGGGCTTCTGCGTCGCCGTGACCAGCTCGGCCTTGCGCCGCGCCGTCTCCAGCCCGACCGCGATGAAGCGGCGGGCATGGCGGGCGAGTTCCATATTGTCTGTCCACAGATTGCGCCAGATCGCCGTCTTCTTCGACAGGTTCTCGTCGACGATCTCCGAGGAGAAGGATTCGAAGCTGAGGTCGTCGCTGTAGCCGATGGCGGTCAGCGCATCGAAGATCGCGGCGAAGTCGATGCTGCCGGTGCCGAGGAAGCCGCGATGGCTCTCGCCGATATGAACATAGCCGATTTTGCCGGCGGCGTTGCGGATGGCCAGTCCGGCATCGGCCTCCTCGATGTTCATGTGGAAGGAAGAGGTGCAGGAAGATGTTGTCGGAACCGGTGTCCTCAATGAAGGCCAGCCCCTGCGCGGCGGTGTTGAGCAGATTGCTCTCGAAGCGATTGACGATTTCGAGGTTGAGCGTGACGCCGGCGGCCTTGGCCGTCTCCGCCACTTTGGCCAGCGTTGCGGCGCTGCGGTTCCACTGGTCGCGCGTCGGCGCCTCGGTCTGCAGTCCGTGGCTGGTCGAGAGTATGCCGCCGACCTTCTGGCCGCCGAG
>NZ_RZOJ01000141.1:0-13114 GCF_003998845.1 Mesorhizobium sp. M4A.F.Ca.ET.022.05.2.1
CGAAAAGCCCGCAGAGCGCCTGTGGCCCGAAACCGTGCCGGCCAGCGGCTGGCTGAAGCCCTGGCACGAGGCGATCATCGCCGCGGAGGTCGGAGATTTGCGAGTGACGGATGTCCTTGTCGATGTCGGATCGATTGTGTCGAAAGGCCAGCCCCTCGTCCGGCTTTCCGACGAAGGTGCCCGCGCGGATCTGCGCAAAGCGCAAGCCGCGCTGGCAACCGCCAAGGTGGATCTCGCCAAAGCCAATGCCAACGCTGAGCGTGCTCGCAAGGTGCGGGGAAGCGGAGCACTTTCCGACGAGAAAATATCTGACTATCTCATTGCCGAGCAGACGGCAGAGGCAGGCGTCGAATCCGCCGAGGCCTCGCTACAGGGCCAGGAAATCAACCTCGACCAGACCACGATTGTCGCTCCCGATGACGGACTGATCACGTCCCGCACGGCTCAACTCGGCGCCGTCGTCTCGTCCGGAACCGAGCTGTTTCGCCTCGTTCGCCAGCGGCGGGTCGAATGGCAGGCCGAAATCTCTGCGCGTTACCTGTCCCGCGTCAAGGAAGGCCTCAACGCTACGATCTTCAGTCCCAGCGGCCGCCGCGTCAAAGGAACAGTCCGATTGGTCGGACCGACCGTCAGCGCCGATACCGGGCGGGCGCTCGCCTATGTGGCGTTGCCGCCCGAGGCGCATCCGCCCATTGGCCTCTATGTCGCCGGCCAGATTGAGCTTGAGACCAGCTCGGCGCTAACCGTGCCCGAGACCGCGCTCGTGATGCGGGACGGCAATGCATATGTCTTCACCGTAGATGCAGACAGGCGCGCGTCACGCGTTGGTGTCAGTGTCGGGCGCCGCAGCGATAACGAGGTGGAAATCCTCTCGGGTCTCGATCGCTCTGCCGATGTCGTGAAAACGGGCGGCGCCTTCCTTTCAGACAAGGCACTGGTCAGGGTGGAGGCGGAAGCGCAATGAACTTCTCCGCGTGGTCGATTCGCAATCCTGTCCCCTCCATTCTCCTGTTTGTGCTTCTGACTGCCTGCGGTCTGCTCGCCTTCGATCGGGTGGCGGTGCAGAATTTCCCGGACATGGACCTGCCGACGATCAATGTCAGCGCCAGCCTGGAAGGCGCCGCACCGGCCCAGCTCGAGACCGAGGTAGCGCGCAAGATCGAGGACAAGCTCGCCTCGCTAACCCTGCTCGATCACGTATCGACAACGGTCACCGATGGCTCGGTTTCCATTAACGTTTCCTTCCAGTTGGGAAAGGATAGCGAGGCAGCCCTGAATGAGGTTCGCAATGCCGTGGACAGCGCCGGCGGTGACCTGCCTGCCGCAATGCAGGCGCCCAGCGTAACGAAGGTGAGTGTCCAAGGCTCGGTTCTTCGCACCTACATGGTGCGTTCCGCCCGCCTCAATGAGATGGAGCTCTCCTGGTTGGTCGACAACGACATGACTAAGGCGTTGCTGTCCGCTTCCGGCGTCGGCGCAGTCAACCGCGTCGGCGGGGTCAATCGAGAAGTTCATATCGATCTCAATCCACAGCTCATGAGCGCGCTCGGTCTTAGCGCCGCGACGGTCTCGTCACAGCTCAAAGCCATGCAGTCAGACGCCTCCGGGGGCCGCGCTGAAGTAGGCGGCAGCAAGCAGGCTATCCGTACATTGGGCTCAGTTTCTTCCATCGAGGAACTGAAGGGTCTTGCAATCCCGCTGCCAAGTGGGGCGCTCGTGCGCCTGGACGAAATCGGCTCGGTCAAGGACAGCTTCGCCGATCGGACATCGATTGCCTATCTCGACGGCAAACCCGGGATCGCTGTCCAGGTCAAACGGTCGAATGGATTTTCGGACACCGGTGTCGCGGCCGCTATCCAAACGGCCGTGCAAAGCTTTGCCGCCGCTAATCCGGATGTCGAGATCGTCGAAGCTTACAACACCGTCGGACCAATCATCGAAAATTACGACGGCTCGATGCATATGCTCTACGAAGGCGCAGTTCTTGCGGTCATCGTCGTCTGGCTGTTCCTGCGCGATTGGCGCGCGACGTTCCTCTCAGCGGTGGCTCTGCCCCTGTCTGTAATTCCAACTTTCCTGGTGCTGTACCTTTCGGATTTCAGCTTGAACACCGTGACGCTGTTGGCTCTTTCGCTTGTTGTCGGCATCCTCGTCGACGATGCGATCGTCGAGATCGAAAATATCGCGCGCCATATCAATATGGGCAAACCCCCAGCGGAAGCTGCGCTCGAGGCCGCGGACGAGATCGGGCTTGCCGTCATCGCTACGACCTTCACGCTGGTCGCAGTCTTTTTGCCGACCGCCTTCATGAGCGGCATTCCGGGCTTGGTATTCCGCCAGTTCGGAGTGACGGCCGCGGTGGCGGTACTTGCCTCCCTGCTCGTCGCGCGCCTGCTGACGCCAATGATGGCCGCCTATATGATGAAGGCCCATTCCGTCGACGACAGGGACGGCTGGGTGATGCGATCCTATTTGACATTCGTCAAAACTTGCCTTCGCCACCGTATACTGACGGTCCTTGGCGTTTGCCTGTTTCTCGGCCTCTCGCTTTCGACAATCCCGTTGTTGAGCGCTGGCTTCATGCCACCGACAGATGACGCGCAAACGCAGGTGACCCTCACGCTGCAGCCCGGCAGCATGATCGAACAGACGGACGCAATCACGCGGCGAGCCGTCGAAATCGTTTCCAGCTTGCCCGGGGTCACGCGGGTCTTTTCCAGTGTTGGAACAGCGACATCGAGCGACCTTATCGACTCGTCCACAACACTTGATACGGCCACTTCGTCGCTCGTTGTTGACCTCAAGAAGATCGACGAACGTAGCGAATCGCAAATTGAGATCGAAAATGACATACGGCAGGCACTCGCTGTGCTGCCCGGGATCAGGATCGCCGTGGGCATGGGCGGCAATGGCACGACATTGACGATCACGCTCGCCAGCGACGACGCCAACGCGCTCGACAAGGCAGCATTGGCGCTCGAGGAACAGTTGCGCACGCTCAAAGGCATCGGCGCAGTCACCTCCAGCGCGTCGCTACAAGCACCCGAAATTCAGATCGTTCCTGATCTCGATCGAGCGGCCGCGCTCGGCGTCACTGCGGAGGCAATTTCCGAGGCGGTGCGCGTGTCGACGAATGGCGATTATTCCTCGTCGCTCGCCAAGCTCAACCTGCCACAGCGCCAGATCTCCATCCGCGTGCGGTTCGATCCCGCCAGCCGCACAACGCTGAACGACATTGCCAGCCTTCGCGTTGCGGGCGTCCGCGGCAGCGTCAACCTAGGTTCGGTCGCCGACATCCGCATTGGCGGCAGCCCGTCGGAGATCAGCCGCATCGACCGTTCTCGCAACGTGACGCTTTCGGTCGAACTCAATGGCCGTATCCTCGGCGACGTGTACGGCGAGGCAAAGACGCTACCCGCCCTGCAGAACCTTCCTGACGGCGTCAAGCTCGTCGAGCAAGGCGAACTCGAGCGCAGTTCAGAACTCTTTGACAACTTCGCCATCGCCATGGCGATCGGCGTGTTCTGCATCTACGCCGTGCTGGTCCTGCTTTTCCACGATTTCCTGCAGCCGGTCACCATCCTTATGGCGCTGCCGCTATCACTCGGAGGAGCGCTATTGCCGCTGGTGCTGACTGGAATCAGTTTCTCCATGCCGGCGGTAATCGGACTGCTGATGCTGATGGGCGTGGTGACCAAGAACTCCATTCTTCTGGTCGAATACGCGATCCTGCTGCGGCGTGCGGGTTTGTCGCATTTTGAGGCACTCGTCGACGCATGCCACAAGCGTGCGCGCCCCATCGTGATGACGACTGTCGCCATGGGTTGCGGCATGCTTCCGGTTGCGCTCAGCCTGAGCGGAGGCGACTCCAGCTTCCGCCAACCTATGGCAATCGTCGTCATCGGCGGCCTGATAACTTCAACCGTTCTCAGCCTAGTGGTCATTCCTGTGGTCTTCACCTTCACAGACGACCTGTTGGAGCTTCTCAAGCGCCTTGTGCGCCGACAGCTGGCTGGCAATGAGAAGCGCGAGTCATTGCGGGCGATCACTGACGCGGCGAGGCGAAATGCCTTCGCCCTGAGCGGATCGTTTCGGAGCGTCTGCCAGCCCCTAACAACGGCGGGCTCGTGTCGAGACTGAAGCACCCCACTTGGCTGGATGAACAGGGCTCCTGAGGGAACGGCTGCGCACTCGCGCAACCCCATCCGCGGACTGGTTGGGCGAGATTCTTGGCGAGCCCGACCAGGCGTAGCACCGCGCGCTTTGAATTCGATTCTAGCCAGACGGCGCGGATCGAGCTGACGCTGTGTCGACCAACCAGGGGTTTCCACAAAGCAGGGTCGACTGCGACGCTGCTGGCATAGGTTTCATCCGAGAAGGCGCAAAGTTGCCATCCGGCATAAGCTAAATGCCCTTCGATCTTGGCGAACCGCTTCGTCTATTGATGGACAACGATTGTGTTAGTCGCTGAGGGTCATCGTTTTCCATAGGAAATCAAACACTTTAGCGGCTGGTTCGCCAACCCATTTCCTTCGTATGATCTCGTATGGTCTGGCGAACCTCTTAAACCGCCCACTGTTGGCAGGACAGCTGGCAGCTGTTCCGCGGACCAGGAATGAGGCGCTCATTGTGCCGTAGCTCCACATTCCTTGACATCGGGTATTTATCCGAAATTATGTAGGAAAGAAGGATCGCAAGCATGACGGGAATCACGCTTTCGGGCGTATCAAAGCACTTCGGCGCCGTCGAAGTGATCCGTGACGTGAGCCTGGACATCGAGCCGGGAGAACTGGTCGTGTTTCTCGGTCCGTCCGGTTCCGGCAAGACGACGCTGCTGCGCATGATCGCCGGCCTCGAAAGCATTGACGTGGGCACGCTGACGATCGACGGGGTGCGCTCGGAGAACCTTGCGCCGGGCAGGCGCAACGTTGCGATGGTCTTCCAGAATTATGCCCTTTACCCACATATGACGGTCGCGGAGAACATGGCCTTTGGGCTGAGGAACATTCGGGTCGCGCCGGATGTCATCCGCCAGCGGATCGCCGAGGCTGCGCGTATCCTGGAGATCGAAGCGCTGCTTCACCGGCGGCCGTCGCAGCTCTCCGGCGGGCAGCGCCAGCGCGTGGCCATCGGGCGTGCGATCGTCAAGGAGCCCAAGGCATTTCTGTTCGACGAGCCACTCTCCAATCTGGATGCGGCGCTTCGCGCCCGTACACGCGTCGAGCTTGCCGAACTGCATCAGCGTTTGAAGTCGACGATGATCTACGTCACCCACGATCAGGTGGAGGCGATGACGCTCGCCGACCGCATTGTAATCCTCAACAATTGCCGGATAGAGCAGATGGGACGACCCGTCGATGTCTATGCACGTCCGGCGTCGCGTTTCGTCGCGACCTTCGTCGGGTCGCCGGCGATGAACATCCTGCCTGTCACGGTTTCGGGCTCGCGCGACAGGCTCAATGCGCGCTTGACCGATGGATCGCTCGTCGAACTTCCTGGCACGTCGGCCAACATGGATTGGCGCGAACTCGGAGTGCGGCCGGAATCTCTGACTGTCGTCGCCGAGGGCAATCAAACATCCGCCACGGCCACCGTTGTCGAGCGCCTTGGCGAGCGAACGCTCGTCTATGCGCGGCTCGCGGATGGGACACAGGTGACGGCACAGGATCGCGGGCTTTCGAGCGTCAAACCGGGCGACGCCGTTCGGCTGAAGTTCGACACCACGGCCCTGCATCTCTTTGCCGCGGACGGGTCGGCCTGGCATGCACGCGCCGACGGAGCCTGAACCCGCCGAGCGGGTCGTGCCCTCCGGCATTGCGGTGCACTTGCCGGGTTCTAGCCCTTGATACCTGCCGAGAGCGTTATCGCTTCGGTTACCCGGCGCTGAAAGAAGAGGTAGGCCAGTGCCACCGGCAGGCCGGCCAGTACGGCTGCCGACAGCTGGCGCGCGTAGTAGACACCGAAGGCGTCGTTGACCTGCGTGATGCCGACCGTGATGGTCATCATCTCGGTGCGGGTCACGGAGAGGAACGGCCACAAGAACGCGTTCCACGTCCAGATGAAGCATACGATCGACAGCGCGGTGGTTACCCCCCAGTTCATCGGCATGTAGATCTTGAAGAGGATCCCGAATTCAGATGCATTGTCCATGACCGCAGCCTCGCGGAAGTCCTTCGGGACCTGATCGAAAAACTGCTTGTACACGATGATGATGACGGGGTGGATGAGCTGCGGCAACATGATTCCGGCCCAGCTGTTGAGCAGGCCGAGGTTGGCGACCAGCACGAAGTGATTGATGATCAGTGCCGAAGTCGGCACCATGAAGGAGGCAAGGATCAGCCACCAAAGCGCGATCCGCCCCGGGAACCGCAACTGCGAGATTGCGTAGCCGCACAGCATCGAGATGAAGATGGTGATGACCGTTACGCCGACCGCGACCGCCACTGAATTGACGTACCAGGCGCCGATCTGCGTGGTGGTCATGGCGCTGATATAGTTCTCCAGCGTCGGCGTCTCGGGCCAGAGTTCGATGTAGGGCCGTACGACCTCGTCGTCCGGTTTGAGCGATGAGATCACACCCCAGTAGAGCGGGAACGCCCAAAGGATGGCCCAGACGAGCGTCAGTGCGGTGATGATCCCGCCCCAGAAGTTCCAGCGTTGCGCAGCCACGGCGTTCATCGGCGCCGCCTTTCGGCGAACCGGAGCATTTGGAATTGCAGGATCGAGACGACCACCACAAGCACGAAGAGGGTGACGGCGACAGCCGCCGCCCTGCCTCCCTGGTCCTGCTGGAAGGCCTTCTGGAAGACGTAGTAGACGAGCACCATATTGTCGTTCGGCCGGCCGCCGATCGAGAACAGATAGACCTGGTCGAAGATCTTGAGCTGCAAGATGAGCTGGATGGTGAACACCAGCGAGGTGATCGGCCACAGCAGCGGCCAGGTGATGCGCCGGAACGTGGTCCATCGCGTCGAGTTGTCGATCGCCGCGGCTTCGTAGATCTCCGCTGGTATGGACCGCAGTCCGGCAAGGAAGAGGAGGATCGAGAAGCCCGCGGTCCACCAGATTGTCACCCCGGCCACAGCTGGCAAGAACCAGACGCGCGACTTGAAGACCGGCACGCGCGGGATTCCGAGCCAGTCCAGCACATGCATCGCGATCCCGAACTGGAAATTCAGCGTCCAGTCCCAGATCAGATAGACGACGGACACCGGCAGGATGTAGGGCAGGAAGAACAGCGCCAGCACGATCGACTGGAAGCGGCCCTTGAGCCGCGACACGCCTAGCGCGATCAACAGGGCGATGAGTGTCCCTGGAACGACCGTCATCAGCACGAAATAAGCGGTGTTCCAGAGCGCGCGCCGAAACATCGGGTCGTTGTCGAGCCGCAGGTAGTTGTCGAGACCAACCCACCGACCCGCGCCGATCAGCGGCGCATCGGTGAAGGAGATGCGGAACATCTGGACCATCGGATAGACGAACGCCAGCAGATAGATCGCCAGGAAGGGAGCGACCAGCACCAGCGCGACGAGACGTTCAGTGCGGGAGTTGCGAAGCATGGCTCTTCCTCAAATATGACTGGGACCGCTCTGGACAGGACGGTCCCAGCCTTTGAGCCCTACATGCTGTTCAGCTCTTCCTTGATGGATTTCACCGCCTCGCCGGGGTCCATCTCTCCATTGAGGGTCGGCACGAAATAGTTGGACATGATGTCGAAGATCGGCCCGGCGACACCAGCCTTGGGCGACTTCGGATCGAAGATCATGTTGGCCGTCAGCGTCGAGTAGGTCGCATTGGGCTCCATTGCCTTGTAATCAGCCGATTCGGTGACTGGCCTGTAGGCCGGGATGTGCCCTGCCGTGGCCCAGAACAGCGAGTGCTTGTCCATCCAGGAGATCACCTCGAGAACGGCGGCACGCTTTTCCGGGCTGATTTCCTTGCCCTTGTTCTTCGGGATTGCGAATGAATGGCTGTCCGCATAGGTGCATGGCTTGTCGAAGATCACCGGGATCTCGACGGCGCCCCAGTCGAACAGCTTGCCTTGCTTGGCGAGGTCGGTCATCGTGGGAACTTCCCAGACGCCGTTGATCATCATTGCGGCCTTGCCCGAGGTGAACAGGGCGACGGTCGCGGGATAGTCCGTATAGGTCGACTGCAGCCCGGCCTTCGTCCACCCTTGCAGGACCGCTAACGCTTTCGCCAGCTTTTCAGGATTGTCGCCGGCGAGGAACTCGTTGCCCGTCAGAAGCTCGCCGCCTTGCTGGCACATCAGCGAATAAATGGTGCGGTACATGAAGTTGCCGTCGGCGGTGACGCTGCCCAGCGGGAACTCGACGCCGGCATCCTTCAACTTCTGCAGTGTCGCGGTGAATTCCTCCTTGTTTCTCAAACCCACGGGACGCCCGTCGTCGCCGAGCACGCCTGCCTTCTTCAGGAGGACGCGATTGTAGTACAGGACGATCGGATGGGTATCGAGCGGCACCGCGTATTGCTTGCCGTCGACCGTCACGGCGCCGATCGTCGTCTGGGCGAAGTCCGAGGCCGAGAGGCCCATCTTGCTCATATCGTCGGCGGTGATTTCTTCGAGAATGTCCTGGCTCACCGCCAAGGGGATGCGGCTGGCATGATAGGTCATGACGTCAGGCGCCTCACCGACCGCGGCCGAGGTCTGCACCTTCGCGTAGAAGGGCGTGCCCCACTCCAGCGTCGTGGCGTCGATCTTGATCTTGCCGGCGTGGGCGGCGTTGAAGTCGGAGATCATCTGCTTCATGCGCACACCGTCACCGCCGCCGAGGAAATCCCACCATGCGACTGTTTCTTCGGCGTGGGCCGCGACAGCCCAAAATCCTCCGGCCGCAACCACCGCTAGGGCCATCATCTTGCGAAAGTTCATCTCAGCTCCTCCCGAGTACGGCGGTTAGATCCGCCTTGAACGTCTCAATGCTACACCAAACCGAACCGCCTGCAACGGATTTTAGGGTATATATCAGATAATCGGATATTAACTCAGAGCGTCACGCGGACCATCGAGTAGGAATGCGGCGGCAAGTTAAGTGTCATTCCCTTGCTGGTGAGCGCTGCCCCGTTGCCTTTGACAGGCGATACGTTGTCCGGTGCGTCCTTCGTGTTGCAGGCCTCGAGGTCGTCGTGACGGATGATCGTGTGCTCGATGGACTTGGCGGCGAACCGCTCGAGGGCGACGTCGGCCTCTATCGCCTCGGACCCGTGCCGGTTGATTGCAAAAAAGGTCAGCGTGCCGGCGCTCGAATCGTGCACGCCTGCAATGTCGAGCCACGGCACTTTGTCGGCCGCGGCCGCGTCATAGGTAGGCACCTCGACCGCGAGTTGCAGCGCGGTGCCGCGGCCGTGCCTGGAGGCCAGCATGAATGGCCAGTAGATCGTTTGCCGCCAGGCGGCGCCGCCGGGATCGGTCATGATCGGCGCGATCACGTTCACCAGCTGCGCGATGCAGGCGATGCGAACGATATCCGACCGGCGGATGAAGGTGTTGATGATGCAACCGACCTGCAGCACGTCCTCGAAATTGTAGATGTCTTCCAGAAGCCTGGGCGCTTCCGGCCAGTCCCAGCCGCGCATGCGCTCGGCGTCCTGCTTGCGCTGATGGTACCAGACGTTCCACTCGTCGAAGGAGATCTTCACGTCCCGCTTCGAGCGGGTCTTGGCCTTCACGTAGTCGATGATGCCCGCGACCGTGCCAATGTAGCGATCTAGCTTGGCCGGAAGAGCGAGAAATTCGGCCGTATTCTTCTCGTAATTCTCGAAATACATGTGGAGGGAGATGTAGTCGACCTGCTCGTAGGTCGCTTCCAGCACAGTCGCTTCCCACTGCGGATAGGTCGGCATATTGGAATGCGACGAGCCGCACACGACCAGTTCCACCGTCGGGTCGAGGCCGCGCAGCGCCTTGGCGGTCTCGTTGGCGAGATGGCCGTATTCGCTGGCCGACTTGTGGCCAACCTGCCAGGGACCGTCCATTTCATTGCCGAGACACCAGAGGCGGCAGTTCCAGGATTGCGTGCGTCCGTTCTTGGCCCTGAGGTCGGACCAGTAGCTGCCGCCCGGGTGATTGACGTATTCAACGAACGCCCGCGCCTCGTCGAGGCCGCGCGAACCGAGATTGACGGCAAGCATCATCTCGGTGCCGGCTTTTTCGGCCCAGTCGGCGAATTCATGGATGCCAACCAGATTGGGCTCCGTGGTGCGCCACGCAAGATCGAGCCGCCGCGGGCGGCTCTCCTTTGGCCCTATGCCGTCTTGCCAATTGTAGGCGGATACGAAGTTGCCACCGGGGTAACGGCAGATCGGCGTGTCGAGCGCACGCACCAACTCGATCACGTCCTTGCGCATCCCCTGGGCGTCCGCTTGCGGATGTCCGGGCTCGTAGATGCCCGTATAGACGGCCCGGCCGAGATGCTCGAGAAAGGAGCCGTAAAGACGCTTGTCGATATCCGCGACGGCATAGGCCGCGTTCGCCGTGACTCTGGCCTTCATGATCCCTCCCACTGCGGACTATCAATCCGACTTTCCGATTTATATCCGGGTCATGGGTCAGTTAAGGGTGGAGTTCGCCCGCCCGTCAAGGGCCTGGAGCAATTCCAGGAAAGATGTGTGCGGCTTTCCTGGAATTGCCGTAGCGCTTTCCCTTGGGAATTACGTCCAAACAAAGAGTGGAGCAGTTCGCAGTTTCCGTGAGACCGTGCCCTTAGGCCTTCAGCAGGCGCAGAACGATGTCGTTGCTGTAATTGCCGAAGCCGCTACCGAAGATGTTTATGCCGCCGGGGTGACGCGCATCTTCCTTCACGCCGATTCGTATCCGGATCGAGCGGTGCCGCTCGAGCTCCAGATCAGCCAGCGAGCATTTGGAAACCTTGTTGTTGTTGCGATAAGTGCCGTTGTTCGTGACGCGCCAGTGCGCGAGGTCGCCATATTGCGATCCGGCCAACTTCCACCAGCCGGGCGTATGCTTGCCGCGCTTGTCGCCATAGTCGGCCGGCGCTGTCCAGGTATCTATCTCGTGTCCGTTGATCGCTACCGTAATGTCCGATGGCCAATCCTTCGATGTGCCCGGGACCTCCGACGAAAGCTCCATCGCTAGTTCCAATCCGCCGACTTTGGCATTGGCAAGCGTCGCATTGTTGGGAAACTGGTATTCGACGAAGCCGCGCGTGAACCACAGCAGCCCTGCCCGCATACGGTCAGGATCGAGAAAGGTGTCGGGCACATCGAGAAGTCCGATGACGCCGTCTTTTGAACACAGGCCGCAGGGAGCGGAAACTTCGCATCTCGTATAGAGTCCAAGCGGCATCGCCACTTCTATGACGCCGAGATCCTGCGCCGGAGTGCGGTCCTTAAAGACGACAACCAACTCGGAGAAAGTCGAATAGCAAACCTTCTGGCTTCCCTTGCGCGCCTTCTGCGATTTCGTCTCGATCAAACCGACATCGACAAGAACCTGGATGTTTGCGGAAATCGTTGATTGCGGAAGACCCAGTTCTTCGGCCACTTGATTGACGTTTTTCGGCCCCTTGCGGTGCAGCAGATCGAGAATCCGGACCCGGACCTCGCTCGCGAGGCTCTTCAACAAGTCAAGCCGCTCAAGCGGATCGACAACCGTGATTTCATTCGACATATGGCCCCGCACTCGTCACACGGAGTTATGTATCAGCAGATCAGATACAAATAAAGACGGTGGCGTTATGCTCCCCTAGCGCCAATTTCGGATTCCAGGCATCCGAACAAGGCTCGCTCGCGCCGTTTCTTAGGCTAAAATTGTTCCGACTGGCGGGAGGGTCGTCCCTTGCAAGAAGAGCAACGCAGGCTTGCGGCGATCTTGGCTACCGACGTGGCAGGTTTCTCGCGGCTGATGGCGACCGACGAATCGGGAACGCTGGGACGGCTGAGGCGGCTCCGAGCCGAGGTGTTCGAAGCCCAAAATCGCTCGGCCGCCGGTCGCCGCGATCCCCTTCTACTTCGTCTGGTGGACCTCGGTAGCCCACCATAAGTCAATAAAATCAACACGATGGATGGGGTTCCGCCGCCAGGATCTGGCTAAGTTGGCGATAAGTCATTGATAAATAACGACATGATTGGCCCGGAGGGTCATCGTTTTCGACAGCAAATCAATATGTTTGCGGCTGGTTCGCCAACCCATTTCCTTCGTATTCACTCGTATGGTCTGGCGAACCTAAGAATGAGGGGGAGGACTTGTTTTCAATCCAAGCGGCGTTCTCTTGTTTCCCAAAGGGTCAATGAGCGCATGTTGACCGAAGGATAACCAAGCCCTTCAGGAAACTCAGATTGTCGCAAACCATGGCCGGTCATCAGAAGATGCTCAGACGCTGCATCAGGATTTGCCATCTGTCGAGCCGCAGCTTGCTGTTCACAGGACTGGCTCTCGCAACCGAGTCGACCAGGATGTTCAGCACCAGGACGAGCGCCACGGTCGATTCTATGAACAAGCCGGATCGGGACGGAGCAAACAGCATGTGATCGGCCACCGCGGGTGCCCATTCACAAGTCTCATCACTGATCACCACAACCTTGATTCCCAACTCTTTCTTTGCGATCTCGGCGATCCTCAGCCCTTCACCGGCGTAGGGAATCCCGTCGATCAGGACAAGGACGTAAGGCTTTGGCTGCCGATCTCCGACAAAGGACAGCCATTCACCCAGCATATTGTCATTGGCGCGCAGAAAACGGACGTTGTCGCGCGCCAGGGTCAGCCGCCGGGCAAAATCTTCAGCCGTACCCTTGAGCGCCTGAAAGCCTGTGACAAAGACCTGTTCCGCATCCGCCACTGCGCGAACGAGTTCCCTCCAGCTTTCGCTCCCAAACTCCTGAAACAGCCGATCGATCGCGCGCATCTCGTTTTCCCGGACGACCGAATACATGTCTTGCCAATCGGAAGGGGACGTTTCCTCGGTCAGATGCCTTTCGTTGACCGCTTCTAACTGCAGTTCCAGCTTCAGCCCGGCAATCCCTTTGTAACCGATCTTGCGCAGAAAACGGCTGACCGAAATCTCGCTAACAGACACCATACGGGCCAGCGAGCTTCCGGTCTCGAAAGCAAGATTGTCAATGTTTCTAATAATAT
>NZ_RZOJ01000142.1:0-13077 GCF_003998845.1 Mesorhizobium sp. M4A.F.Ca.ET.022.05.2.1
CTCACATGCCGAACCAGCGCGCGCGGCGGCTGGAGCCGAAATGCTCCTTGTCGGCGCGCAGCGCGAGCGAGGCTTCGTGGTAGGTGCCGGTCGGCTTCGGGCCGGAGAAGAAATCGACCTCGACCTTGCCGATGCGGCCGCCGCCGAATTCGATGTAGCAGGTGCCGAAGCCGTCATACTGTTTCGCCGTGCCGCTGTTGGTGAGCTTAACGATCAGGTCGCTGGCGACGGCACGCGCCGCACCCTCCGCGAACACGCCGGCCTTCGGCGTGCCGGTGTTGGCGCCGTCGCCCACGGCATAGACGCCGGCATAGTTCGTCTCCAGGGTCCTCGGATTGACCGTGATCCAGCCATTCTCTGCCATGCCGCTGGCTATCACCACGTCGGGCACGCGGTGCCTGGGCACGCCGAGGAACAGGTCGAATTGCATCTCCACGCCGTCGTCGAGGATTGCGACCTTCCGCGCATTGTCGATCGACGCGACGCGGCGGCCCGGAATGAAGCCGATGTTTCGCTCGACGAAGGCGGCGACCAGGGCGCGCGAGGTTTCCGGCGACGGCGGCACCGGGCTCGGCAGCGGCAGCACGAAGTTGATCTCGCAGGCTTCGCGCACGCCGCGCTTGACCAAGTAGTCGTGCAGCATGAGCGCGCATTCGCTGGGCGCGGGCGGGCATTTGTAGGGCGCGCCGCAGACCCCGACCAGCGCCCTCCCCTTGGTGAAGGTGGGCAGAACGTCGCGCAGCCGCTCCGCACCCGCGACGGTGTAGAATTCGTTGGTGTCGGCGAGCCCCGGCGTGGCGTCGAAATCGTAGTCGGCGCCGAGCGCCACGACGAGGAAATCGGCCTCGTGGACGCCGCCATCGGTGGTGACGCGCCGCCGCTCCGGGTCGATCGCGGTGACCGTCTGCCTGAGCAGGTGCACCCCCGGCTTCGCATAGTTGGAATAAGGCAGGCGCACGGCGTCCGCGGTCTTGTGTCCGAACATCACGTCGAGCTTGGAAAAGCCGAAGACGAAGGCGTCGCTCTTGTCGATCAAGGTGACGTCGATGCCGTCACCGAAGGTCTCGGAAAGCAGGCTGGTAAGTTCGAGGCCGCCAAAACCCGCCCCAAGGACGAGAACGCGCGGCTTGCTGGAAGTGTTCATGTTATCCTCTCATATTTGCTTGGAATGACGCGCGTCGTACCCAAGGTCCCTATGACCCGTGCCTGAGGGTGGCGGCGTCCTCGGCGAAGATCACGCTGAAAAAGCCGTCGATCATTGTCAGCGTGTCGGCATCGCTCATGCCGGGCAGCGCCGGGAAGTCGCCCTCCAGATCCACCTTCGTCCTGCCGCCCATCGGCGTGTAGCTGTGGGTGAACCGCGCGCCGTCGAAGGCGCCGCCGGTCAGCCTGGTCTCGATGCCGCGCGGCGGATCGAGCCTATGCTGGACCTGCATGGCGAAGGTGCTTCCGTCGGGATTATAGACCTCGGCGTCGAGCGTGACGATGCTGCCGGCCACGCCCGCGAGCCGGTGGCTCTTGAAGGCCAGATGCCGGTGGTTGCCGGCGCTCATATATTCGAACAGCCGCTCCGGCGTGGCGTCGAAGACGGCGATGGCGGGCTTGACGTAATGCACGGTCATGGCGGTCTGCTCCTGCGATTGTGCCAGGGCGCGCGACCGGGAAGCGTCTCGCCGCTCCCCGGCCGCGGCCCACGCGGCCGCGGCTCAGGCGTGCGGCTGCGGGACGATGCGGATGTAGGGCTTCGGCGCCTTCCAACCGTTCGGGTAGATCTTGGCCGCTTCGTCGTTCGACACGGAGCCGGCGATGACGACGTCCTCGCCCTGGCGCCAGTTGACCGGCGTCGCGACCCGGTGCTTCGCGGTTAGCTGCAGGGAGTCGATGACGCGCAGGATCTCGTCGAAGTTGCGGCCGGTGGTCATCGGATAGGAGATCAGCAGCTTGACCTTCTTGTCCGGCCCGATGACGTAGACGTTGCGCACCGTCTGGTTGTCGGCCGCCGTGCGGCCTTCCGCCGTGTCGCCGACGGTGGCCGGCAGCATGTCGTAGAGCTTGGAGATCGCAAGCGTCGGGTCGCCGATCATCGGGTAGTTCGGCGCATGGCCTTGCGTCTCCTCGATGTCCATGGCCCAGCTCTGGTGCCGGTCGACGGGGTCGACGCTGAGCCCGATGATCTTGACGTTGCGCTTGTCGAATTCAGGCTTGAGCTTGGCCATGTAGCCGAGCTCGGTGGTGCAGATCGGCGTGAAATCCTTGGGATGAGAGAAGAGGACGCCCCAGGACTCGCCGAGCCATGAATGGAAGCTGATATGGCCTTGCGTCGTCTCGGCTTCGAAGTCCGGGGCGGTGTCGTTGATGCGGATGGACATGGTGAGTTCTCCTGTATGAATAGGTTGACGCGGCGATACTGACCGACCGGCGTTCCTCCACCGTTCCCCGAATGCGCTTTGCGTGTGCCGGCTCTTTCAATCGGCATCGATGCAGGACTATGGTTGCCCGGGGCATCTGGGGAGCTGAAATGCGTGTAGAGGTGGATTTGCTTGGCCAGTTCCGCGTGTCCGTCGATGGACGCGCGGCTTCCGCGGCCGCATGGCGGCGCACCAGCAGCGTGACGCTGGTCAAATTGCTGGCGCTCGCCCGGCGCCAGCGGCTGCACCGCGAGCAGGTGATGGACGCGCTGTGGCCTGACCTCGAGCCGGAGGCGGCGGCCGCCAACCTGCGCAAGGCCGTGCATTTCACCAGGCGCGCGCTCGGCGCGCATGAGATCATAGCGCTCGACGGCGAGATCGTGGCGCTGGCGCCGGACGCCGAGATCGCCATCGATGCCGCGCTGTTCGAGGTCGAGGCGACGGCAGCGCTGCAGGCGGGCGATAAAGTCGCCTCGGAGCGGGCGGCCCAGCGCTACGGCGGCGACCTGCTGCCGGAGGACCGCTACGCGGAATGGGCGGAAGAGCCGCGCCAGCGTCTGCGCGAGCTCCATGTGCGCCTGCTGGAAGTGGCCGGCCTATGGGAGCGGTTGCTGGCGGTCGACCCCGCCGACGAGCGTGCCGCGCGGGCGCTGATGCAGGCGGCGCTCGATGTCGGCAATCGCGGCGAGGTCGTCAGGCAATTCGAGCGGCTGCGCGAAAGCCTGCGCGTCGATCTCGGCGTCGGCCCGCAAGCGGCGACGGTCGCCATCTACGAGAAGGCGCTGGCGCTCGGCGATGCGCAGCCGACCGGGATCGCCGAGCGGGTGCGCGGGCTTTTGGCCTGGGGCATCATCCAGCTCAACAGCGGCGACTTCGGCGATGCCGGGCGAAAGGGCACGGAAGCCCGTACGCTGGCGATCGCGGCCGCACTCGGGCGCGAGGTCGGCGAGGCCAGCGCGCTGATCGGGCTCGCGGCGCACATGCAAGGCCAATGGCAGGAGCTTTTCCAGTCCGAATTCGTCGACTGGGTTCGCGGCGCGCCAAGTGTTGCCTCCAATGTCTTCGACGGCCATCTGTGCCTGGCGGAATTCTGCCTCTACCGGGCCGGCGGCCATGAACACATGGCAAAGGCGGCGCGCGAGCTTTTGGGCATCGCCGAGGCCGCCGGATCGGTTCCCGGCCGCGTGCTTGCCTCGCTGATCCTCGGCGAGGCGGAGCTGTTCTCGGGGCGGCTCAGGGCAGCCGAGGAGCTGTTGACCAGCGCAGCCCAGCTCAGCGCTGCAGCGCGCGCCCCTTTCGGCGAGGCGCTGGCGCTGCATCGACTCGGCGAAATCGCGATGGCGCGCGGCCAGAAATGGCGCGCCGGCCGGCTCCTGCAGAAGGGCTTGCGCCTTGCCGAATCGACATGGCTCGCCCCGCATCTGCTGATCCGCTTCCAGGCGCTGGCGGTCGAGGCGGCGGCGACGCAATCGCAGGCGATGGAGGCGATCCGGCAAGGCGATCGCCGGCTCGCCGAAAAATGCACCTGCCAGCCCTGCTCGATGGGTTTCCGCGTCGCGTCCTCGATCGCTCTGGCCGAGGCCGGCGAACTCGACCAGGCGGGCCGGCGGATCGACGAGGCCGAGCGGCTGGCCGGCATGTGGCAGGGCGGACCGTGGGTCGCCGCCGTCTGGGAAGCGCGCGGCGTGCATCGCCAGGCGCGGGGCGAAAGCGACCAGGCATCGGCACTGCTGCGCGAAGCGGCCGCGCGCTACGCCGAGCTAGGCCGCCCGCGCGACCGGGAGCGATGCCTGGCGCGGGCGCAAGCGGTCGAGGTGAGGTTGGCCGGGTAGAAGGCGCCTCGCCTTCTCCCCTACTCCGCGATGCCTTCCTCATATTCGGCCGACATCGTCAGCCATTTGTCCTCGTTGGTGGCGAGCGTGGCGGCGAGTTGCGAGCGCTCCTTGGCCAGCCGCGTCGCGGTCGAGGGATCCTTCTCGTAGATCGCGGGATTGGCGAGTTCGTCCTCGATCAGGTCGATGCGCTTGCGGATGCGGTCCATCAGCGCCTCGGTGGCGCGGATTTCTTTCGCCAGCGGTTCGAGCGCGGCGCGGCGCTGGGCTGCTTCGCGGCGGCGGTCGGCCTTGGAGGCCTTGTCTGCTTCCTTCTGTTCGCGGCGGTTGGAGGAAACGCCGGTGACCAGCGTCTTGTAGTCCTCAAGATCGCCATCATAGGGGTTGACCGCGCCGTCCTTGACCAGCCACAGCCGATCTGCGGTGGCCTCCAGCAGATGGCGGTCGTGCGAGATCAGGATCACCGCGCCGGGGAAATCGTTCAGTGCATGGATCAGCGATTCACGGCTGTCGATGTCGAGATGGTTGGTCGGCTCGTCGAGGATGAACAGGTTCGGCCCGTCGAAGGCCGACAGGCCCATCAGTAGCCGAGCCTTCTCGCCGCCGGAAAGATCCTTGGCCGCCGTGTTCATCTTCTCGGTCGTGAGGCCGAACTGGGCGACGCGGGCGCGCACCTTCGATTCCGGCGCCTCGGGCATCAGCCGGCGCACATGCTCATAGGCGTTTTCCTCGGGGCGCAGATCGTCGAGCTGGTGCTGGGCGAAGATCGCCACTTTCAGGCCCGGCGCCACGGTCATGGTGCCGGTCTCGGCCTTGAGCCGACCGGCGAGCATCTTGGCGAAGGTCGACTTGCCGTTGCCGTTGGCGCCGAGCAGCGCGATGCGGTCGTCGGCATCGATGCGCAGCGTCATCTTCTTCAGGATCGGCGCGCCCTCGGTGTAGCCGACATTGACGCCGTTGAGCGCAACGATCGGCGAGGCCACCGTCTTCACCGGCTCGGGGAAGGAAAACGGCCGTACCGTGTCGTTCACGATGGCCGCGATCGGCTTCATCTTCTCCAGCGCCTTCAGGCGCGACTGCGCCTGCCTCGCCTTGGAGGCCTTGGCGCGAAAACGCTCAACGAAGGACTCCATGTGCTTGCGCGCCGCTTCCTGCTTGACGCGGCTCTTCTCCTGCAGTTCGCGCTGCTCGGTGAGCTGGCGCTCGAACTGGTCGTAGCCGCCGCGCCAGAAGGTCAGCTTCTTCTGGTCGAGATGGACGATCGAGTTGACGGCGCGGTTGAGCAGGTCGCGGTCGTGCGAGATCAAAAGCACGGTGTGCGGATATTTGGAGACGTAGTTCTCCAGCCACAGCGTGCCTTCGAGGTCGAGATAGTTGGTCGGCTCGTCGAGGAGCAGAAGGTCGGGCTCGGAGAAGAGCACGGCCGCCAGCGCGACGCGCATGCGCCAGCCGCCGGAGAAGGACGATGCCGGACGCTTCTGCGCGGCGTCGTCGAAGCCGAGGCCGGCGAGGATGGTGGCCGCGCGGGACTCGGCCGAATGCGCGTCGATGTCGGCCAGCCGCGTGTGGATCTCGGCGATGCGGTGCGGATCGGTGGCCGTCTTTTCCTCTTCGAGCAGTGCCTGGCGTTCGGCATCGGCCTTGAGCACGATGTCGATCAGCGGCTCCTCGGTGCCCGGCGCCTCCTGCGCCACCTGGCCGATGCGGGTGTTCTTCGGCAGGCTGATCGAGCCGGTCTCGGACGGGAAGTCGCCGGTGATCGCCTTGAATAAGGTGGTCTTGCCGGTGCCGTTGCGGCCAACAAGACCCGCCTTGGTGCCGGCCGGCAAGGTCAGCGAGGCATGATCGAGAAGCAGGCGCCCCGCCATGCGCAGCGAGAGATCGTTGATGATAAGCATGGCCGCGCTTTTGCACGGCTGGCCGGCGCTTCGCAAGTGCCACGCCTGGACGAGGCTTCGCCAGCGGCCGCGGGCGGCCTGATTGCAAAAAGCGCGGCCGGGGGGAACCAGATGCGTCGCGAGGCGTTTGAGGCCGGTGATCCGCTACGTCGCCCTCGCCTTCATCTTCTTCCAGGTCGCCACGACAGCCGCGCTGGCGACGCAGGTCGTGCTGTTCGACGGTAGTGGCGACGGCGCAGCATCGCTGGAGGCGGCACAACTGGCGGGACAGTGAGCGCGGCGCCGAAGCAGTGTTCGACGCAAACCTGAACGTCAACGCACCGCCGCAACGCGCCGTGCAACCAGATGGTCACACGGCGTCGCTGCGTCGGGGAGCCTTATCTTCGATCCGGAAAATCAGGCCTTGGGCTTGCGCTTCGCCACCTTGGTCGGCTGAGCCGCGGCCGGCTTGCGGCCAAGGCCGGAAGATTTGGCCAGCGCCGAGCGGGTCGCCGAATAGCTGGGCGCCACCATCGGGTAGTCGGGCGCAAGGCCCCATTTGGCGCGATACTCGTCCGGCGTCAGGCCGTGGTCGGTGGCGAGATGCCGCTTCAGCGACTTGAACTTCTTGCCGTCCTCCAGGCAAACGATATGGTCCGGAAACACCGAGCGTTTTGGATTGACGGCAGGATTGAGCACCGGCGCTTCCTTGGCGGCGGCAACGGCGCTCAGCTTGCGCACCGAGGCGCTGACGCTGGCGATCAGATCCGGCAGTCCGGAGGCCGGAAGCGGATTGTTGCCGACATAGGCCGAAACAATGTCGGCGGTCAGTTCAATTGCGGTCTTGTCATCGATATTGTGCAATTTTTTTTCCCTCTGCCGGCGATCAGGTCACCAGCTATAGTTGTAGACTTTTGATGATGTATCGATTTTGACCGTGCTCCCCAACGGATCGACAAGATTCAATAAACCCTGCAGACTCAATACGAGCTGATATTTTCATGGCCTCGGGATTCGCGCAATTTAGAAAATCTAATACTTCGAGACGACAGACTTGGACGGGTCGGGATCGGCCAAAATTTCGAGAATACGCTTCCAACGGGCACAACGACCGAAATCTTTCTGCTCAATAGCCTTTTCCGCCTTCATCGCGGCGTAAAGCGGCGCCTCGGCGCCGAATTCCTTTACCAGCCAATGCGCTTCCTGTCTGGCGCGGCGTTCGTCCTCGTCAAGCATTGTTCCCGGCCTCCGGACCTTCGATGCCCACCGCAATGCAACTGCCAATGACGAGGACGGCCCCGGCAACGGCCGTCGTCGTCAGCGTCTCGCCCGAAAGCGCCAAAAGCAACGTCGACGCGATCGGCGTGAGATAGGCGGCAACCGCAACCTTGCCGCCTCGGTCGAGCTTCAGCGCCCGCGACCAGAAATAATAGCCGAGCCCCATCGGGCCGGCACCGAGATAGAGCCCGGCAACGACATAGACCCCAACCGGCCAGGCGACGCCGTCGCGCAGGCACCAGGCGAAGGTCAGGGCCACGCCGGCAAGCGCGGACGGCAGCAGGAACCGGTCCGGCGGCGTGGCCAGGCGGCCGACGGCGATCGAATAGAAGGCCATGCACAGCGCCGAGCCGAAGGCTGCGAGATAGCCGGCGGGATTGCCCTGGAACCATGATTGCTCGCGCCCGCCCGAGATGACCAGCGCCACGCCGAGAAAGCCGAGCGCGGCGGTGATGCCGAGCAACACGGGGCGGCGCGGGCTGTCCAGCACGATGATAGCGGCCGCCACCATCAGCGGCCAGGTATAGGCGACGAGGTTGGCCTCGATCACCGGCATCGCGGCAAAGGCGATGTATTGCAGGACCATGGTGCCGACGAGGCCGATAAAGCCGACGGCAAAGGCGGCGAGGTTGGTTGTCTCCCCCTTCTCCCCTTGTGGGAGAAGGTGTCGCCGAAGGCGACGGATGAGGGGTGTTCCAGCTTGGCAACGACGGCGATCCGGCCAACACCCCTCATCCGTCTCGGCGCTGCGCGCCGATCCACCTTCTCCCACAAGGGGAGAAGGTAAGGTGCGCAGCCTGATCAGCGCAAAGACCAGCGCGGCGCCGGTGAATTGCAGGAACTGCACCAGCGACACCGGATGATTTTCAAGCAGCGACTTGCCGACCAGCGCATTGGTCGACCACAGCGCCACCGCGCCTGCGGCAAAGGCCAGCGCGGCCGCGGGAGCCGTTCCATCCCGGACGATCCGGGATGGCGTCCTGTTTTCCTGCCTGGCCATGAGCTGTTCCGAATTGTGGATCAGTAAAGCAAGCCGGTTCCCGCCCATGACCTCATTACCATGATTCCCTGGCACCGCCGGAGACCGGTTCGGTGACCGGCTGCGGCGCGGGATGTTGTTCGGCAAAACGGCGATAGGCCGGCAGCTGATTGTTCCAGACGTCATCGGCCAGCTCGTTCACCCATTCGCGGTCATGATCGTTGTCGGCGGCGAGGTAGAACATCCGGTTGTCGTCGACATAGGGTTTTGCGACCGAACGCTGGTTGAGCACCAGGGTGACGCGCGAGCCGAGCTGGATGGGCGCCGTGCGGTGCAGCACGCCGAGGAACTGGCCGAGCGTCGCGTAGTTCATCTTGTGGTCGATGCGCATGATGCGGTTGCGCGGGATCTCGCGTCCGGATTCCAGGATCGCCCGCCCGGTCTCGGAATCATCGCAATAGATCTCCAGATGACCGCCGATCAGCGGATCGCTGATCGACAGCGGGATGAGCTCGGTGACCGGCACGCCGTCGCAATGCCATTCGACGGCACCGTCCTTGGGATTCATGAAGGTGACCGTCGAGCCGACGATCGACAGCGGATAGGGCTCGAGCTTGGTGCCCATCATGTCGGAGAGCCGCTCCAAGCGGAGCTTGTCGTTCAGCAGTTCCTTGATCTCGGGAATGTAACGGTCGGCGCCGGTGATGAAGGTAAGATCGAGATGCTTGTGGATGGCGTGGCTGGACTTCAGCTTCAACGCGGCCTCCTCGATCGCGGCAAGCAGCGCCGGGTCGTAGCCGTGCAGATACTGCGCGACGCCGAAGCTCGACACTTTCCAGGCGGTGTCGTGGCCGATGATGGCTTCACGGCTCATCGCATAGCGCAGTTCGGGGATGGTATGGGCGTTCATTCTACTTCTCCAGGTGGGGGCAACACTTGGTAAACAGTCGATTAATCCGCCCACCCCTGTAAATTTAGGAATGCTGGTGCTACCGTAAGCCCAGCTTAAGGTCGAAAACGGTGCGTCTGCTCAGTCAGGTCAACCTCAATTCGCTGAAGATCGTCGAGAGTGCTGCCAGGCACGGGAACTTCACGCGCGCCGGCGAAGAACAGTTCATCACCGCCTCGGCAGTCAGCCAGCGCGTCAAAAGCCTGGAAGATCAGTTGCGCTTCAAGATCTTCCAGCGCGGCGGCAACGCCGTGTCGCTGACGCCGGAAGGCGAGACCTATGTGTCGCGGGTGCGCGAAGCCCTGGAGCGGATCGTGGCGGCGAGCATGGAAGCGACCGGGCAATCACAGGCGCATGTGCTCAAGATCTCGGTGCTGCCAACCTTCGCAGCGCGCTGGCTGTTCCCGCGCCTGCCGATGTTCCAGCGGCAATATCCAGACATCGAGATGCGCGTCTCGACCTCCTACGCCACGCATGAGTTCGCGACCTCGGAGATAGATCTCGAAATACGCTATGGCGACGGCAGCTTCCCCGGGCTGCAGGCGGACCTTTTGTTCAAGGAAGACCTGACGCCGGTGTGCAGCAGGAAACTCTTCCACGAGATCCTCGGCGACAAGCCGCTGTCGAAGGTGACGCCGGATGATCTTCGGCATTTCACGCTCCTCCATTCCGACACCTGCACCCAGAACTGGCAGTCATGGCTTGCCTTTGCCGGGGCGAGCTTCGTGCTCGGCGAGACCAAGAGCATATATTTCGATTCCTGCATGATGTCCTACGAGGCGGCCAATGCAGGCCTGGGCTTTGCCGTCGCCAACCGCGCCTATATGGCGAGCGACATCCGCGCCGAGCGGCTGGTGGCACCGTTCGCGGTGCATCACCCCAACACCGCCGGCTGGTACTTCGTCAGCCCCGATACCCAGCACGCGGCGCGCAAGGTTGTGCTGTTCAAGCAATGGGTGATGGCGGAGGCGGCGCTGACTCAGCGCCAGCTGGACCTTGAGATCGCCGGGGTGCCAGTGAGGCGGGCGGCGATGGCTTGAGACAGCCGCTCGCTCATTTTTGAGGCTATACTTCACACTATGTGGGCAACCATCAGGTACAAATGACGATGCCCTGTCGCAACTCTGGGTTTTTGTTGTAGATTTCACACAATACACGAATTTTCAGACGAATTTCACACAATTCGAGAAGTCTTCCCCAACCCATCCCCTGACCTGGCGGCAAGACTCAGCTATAGTCTGTTTTGCGGCGGGCCTGACTTTCCCGCTTGGCCGGCGCTTTCCGCTTCCTCCCAAGCAGCGCCGGCCTTCTTCTTGCAGCGCCTGTGGTCATCTCGCCGCGCCGATCGCTTCATGAGCGGCGCGTCACTGCGCCGGCGGCGTCCCCTGCTGGTCGCCGCCAGTTGTGGACTTCGGCACCGGGTTCTTGTCGACCTGCGGATTCTGGTCGACGGGCGCCTTGGTCGGCTGGACATTGTTGTCGCAGGCGGCGAGTGCGAGCCCCAAAGCCAGCAGCATCGGAAGCTTCATCATGACAACCTCCTCTCGTTCGCCCCTTTTATGAGGGCAAACGAGGGGATGGCTGATTGGTTGCACTTCGAGCAGGTGGCGAGGAAGACGGCGGAACAAAATGCCCCCTCCCCGGTTGGTCCGCCGAAGGAGAATTGATCATGTTCCGTCTGCTGATTGTTGGCCTGTTCGCCTATGCGACCTACCGCTTCGCCAAGAAGGTCATCGACGAGGTGCCCGACAGCTTCGAGCCACTGCCGCTGCCGGAGGATGAGGAACGCCGGTCGCTGCGGCGCCAGTCGGCGGCAATGGGCGTAGAGACACGGCGGTAGGCAAGCCAAACTCCCCTGGCGGAGATTGGCAGCGTCGCAACCATTGCGAACAAAGCGGAAACGATGCTTGATGGGCGATGAACCTCGCCATCCGTGATTCGTCTTTCCGGCCTGCCTATCTCGACAAGCTCAATGCCGAGCAGCGGCTGGCCGTCGAGCATGGCGACGGCCAGGTCGCGCCGCCGCTGCTGGTCATCGCCGGCGCCGGTTCCGGCAAGACAAGCACGCTCGCGCATCGCGTGGCGCATCTGATCGTCAAGGGCGCTGATCCGCGCCGGATCCTGTTGATGACCTTTTCCCGTCGCGCTGCATCTGAAATGGCCAAGCGCGTCGAGCGGATCGCCGGCGAGGTGCTGGGGCGCGACGCTTCCGTCATCGCCGACGCGCTCTTCTGGGCCGGCACCTTCCACGGCATTGGCGCCAGGCTCTTGCGCGACTATGCGCTGGAGATCGGCCTCAACCCCGCCTTCACCATCCATGACCGCGAGGATTCCGCCGACCTGATGAACCTTGCCCGGCACGAGCTTGGCTTCTCCAAGACCGAGGGCCGCTTCCCGACCAAGGGCACCTGCCTGCAGATCTATTCGCGCGCCGTCAACGCGCAGACGCCGCTCGGCGAGGTGCTGGGCGCGGTGTTTCCGTGGTGCGCTGGCTGGGCAGACCAGCTCAAGGAACTGTTTTCGGCCTATGTCGAGGCCAAGCAGGCACAGAACGTGCTCGATTACGACGACCTGCTGCTTTACTGGGCGCAGATGGCGACCGAGCCGGAGATCGCGGCGCATCTGTCGTCGCGCTTCGACCATGTGCTGGTCGACGAATACCAGGACACCAACCGGCTGCAGGCGTCGATCCTGACGGCGCTGAAGCCCGACGGCTCCGGGCTGACCGTGGTCGGCGACGACGCGCAGTCGATCTACTCGTTCCGCGCCGCGGAAGTGCGCAACATCCTCGACTTCCCAAAGCAGTTCGCCCGGCAAGCGTCGATCGTCACGCTGGAGCGCAACTACCGCTCGACCGAGACGATCCTGGCGGCGGCCAATGCGGTGATCGGCGAGGCTTCCGAGCGCTTCACCAAGAACCTGTGGAGCGAGCGCAGATCGTCCGAGAAGCCGCTCCTGGTCAGCGTGCGCGACGAGGCCGAACAGGCGAGCTATGTCTGCCAGGCGATCCTCGCCGAGCGCGAGGCCGGCACGGCGCTGAAGTCGCAGGCGGTGCTGTTCCGCGCCTCGCATCACAGCGGGCCGCTGGAGATCGAGCTGACGCGCCGCAACATCCCCTTCGTCAAGTTCGGCGGGCTGAAGTTCCTCGACGCCGCCCATGTCAAGGACATGCTGGCGGTGCTGCGCTTTGCCGAAAATCCGCGCGACCGCGTCGCCGGCTTCCGCGTGCTGCAGCTGTTGCCGGGGATCGGCCCGTCGGCCGCCGCGCAGATCGTCGAGACGATGGCGACATCGCTTGACGAGGCGATGGGGCTTGCCCGCTACCGGCCGCCGCAGCGCGCGGCCGAGGACTGGCCTCCCTTCCTGTCGCTCTACGAAGGCCTGCGCGCCGGCGCCAAGTGGCCGGCCGACCTGGAACGGATCAGGCTCTGGTACGAGCCGCATCTCGAGCGCATACATGAGGACGCGACGATGCGCCGCGCCGATCTCCTACAGCTCGAGCAGATCGCCTCCGGCTACCCGTCGCGCGAGCGTTTTCTCACCGAGCTGACGCTCGATCCGCCTGACGCAACCAGCGACGAGGCCGGCCCTCCGCATCGCGACGAAGACTATCTCATCCTGTCGACCATCCATTCGGCCAAGGGCCAGGAATGGAAGAACGTCTTCGTGCTCAACACAGTCGACGGCTGCATCCCGAGCGACCTCGGCGTCGGCAGCAAGGAGGACATCGAGGAGGAGCGGCGCCTGCTCTATG
>NZ_RZOJ01000143.1:0-12800 GCF_003998845.1 Mesorhizobium sp. M4A.F.Ca.ET.022.05.2.1
GAATGGATGCAGTGCATCAGGTTGGAATTGTCGTTCGAGGCGGCGCCGTCGCAGCCCAGACCCACACTGAGCCCGAACGCCGACATCGCCGGGATGTCGGTGATTTCGGCGCCGACGAGATAGACCGGCTCCGGGCAGTGCGCGACGCCGGTGCCGCTGGCGGCCATCCTGCGCAACTCGTCGTGGGTCAGTTCCCAGCAATGGGCATAGAACGCATCCGGCCCGCAGAAGCCGATCTCCGCGCAATAGTCCACCGTGCGCATGCCGTGACGGGCCTCGATGACCGGGCTTTCGCCCTCGCCGACATGGGTATGCAGGCGCACCCCGCGGTCGCGCGCCAGCGCCACCGATTCCACGAAGGTCTCGCGATAGCAGTTGACCGGCTGGCAGGGCGCGACGACGACCTGGCGCGTGCTGAAAGGGCCGGCATCATGATAGGCGTCGATCAGCCGGGCGCAGTCGGCGATGAACTCGTCGGTCGTTTCCAGCATCGCGTCGGGGATGGTCGAGCCTTCCGATTTCGGCAGCGTGTTGCCGCCGCGCCCGGCATGGAAGCGCATGCCGAGGAGTTCGGCCGCTTCGAACTGCCGGTCGACCAGCCGTTTACCGGCATGCCGCGGAAAGCAATACTGATGGTCGAACGCCGTCGTGCAGCCGTGCTTTATCAACTCGGCCATCGCTGTGACCGACGCGTGGTAGAAGCATTCCTCGGTCAGCCGCGAGAAGACGGGATAGATGCGGTCGAGCCATTCGATGACCGACAGCTTCGTCCAGTCCAGATCGGCGCGGTTGCGCACGAAGCATTGAAAGAAGTGGTGATGGGTGTTGACGAGGCCGGGATAGACAAACCAGCCGGCGGCGTCCCACGCCACCGTCCCGGCGGGCAGCTCCGCCTTGTCGATACCTTCGCCGATGGCGCGTATCGCCGGGCCGTCGGTCAGGACATCGACATTGCGCCGGACGTCAGGACCGTTGCCCTCGTCGACGATGACCGCAGCGCAGTTCTTCAACAGATAGCCAGCCACGTCAGGCCTCGCCGACTTCTGGCACGGGCTCGGGCTTCAGTTCGTGCAGCCGGTGGATGCCGGGCATCTCGATGAAGCCATCGATGGCGCGGATCGCCCGCGACCAGAGCCGGATCGCAGGATAGGGATCGAGCGAAACACCGCCGTCCGGCGCCAGCGCCACATAGGGAAAGCAGGCGATGTCGGCGATCGTCGGCCGGTCCGACGCAAGGAAGCGCTGGCCGCGGATCTGCTGTTCGACAAGGCCAGCCTCCAGCTCCCGCAGGGCCGCTACCCCCTGCCCTTGGAGGACAGCGATATTGCCCGGACGCAGCAGCATCTCGTGCAGGCGCGCGGCGCCCAGGCTGGCGGTAAGCCGGTGCGAGAAGGAAAGCCATTGCTGGACGCGCGCCGCCTGCCCGGCCGTATCGTTGCCCAGCCATTGCGGCGCCGCCTTGGCGGCGAGGTAGACCAGCATGGCCGAGGATTCGGTCAGGACGAGATCGCCATCTTCCAGGATCGGGATCGAACCCGCCGGGTTCAGCGCCATGAGCTCAGGACCGCGATGCTCGACACCGGGATGGAAGTCGACAGGGCGGATGTCGAGCGTCACCCCGGTCAGCGCAGCCATGAGTCGCACCTTGTAGCAGCTCGGCGAAAGCACGTAGTCGAAGAGCTTCATTGCGCCACCAGTTGCGCGCCGTAGGTGTAGCCATGACGTTTCAGCCAGCGCCGGTAGGCAACCGAGGTGAGGTCCGCTCTCGTGGGGATCTCCATGCCGGGATCCAGCGGCAGCAGCCCCGGAATCTGGTTTTCGAGGATTGACCGGTCCTGGACGAAGATCGTCTGCTGGAAGTGGATGAGGTCCGTCATCGGCGTTTCGTCGTCGAACAGCGCCATCCATGGCCAGACATCGCACAGATCTTCGGCAAGCGGCTGCACGAAAAGCGTGATGACGTCCCATTCACCCGGGCGCGGCGGGCAGGTCTTGTAGAGGATCGAGCAGGTCGGCGCGGGCACGCGATACATGTATTCCGTGGTGATGCCGCCCTCCGCCGACTTGGCGGCCTGCGGCTGGTAGAACTTCACCTGGGTCGCCCAAACCTCGTCTTCGTCCTCCCGGATCTCGACCTTGTAGTTCTGCACCTCGGTGTGCGGTTCGGCCCCCAATATGTCGGTGTGCACGAAAGGAAAATGCGCAATGTCGAGGAAGTTCTCCACCGCGCGCAGCGGCGAGCAGCGCACGCGCACCACCCCGACATCGACGAGCCGGCGGCCGGGCTGATCGGCCTCGGGGATCGCAAACAACGGCTTTTGCGGGTCGCCGAGCGACGACCAGACATGGCCATAGCGGATACAGGCCGGCAGGGCACGTCCGTTGCCGCCGGTCACCGTGGCGTTCCCGTCTTCGCCGCGCCTCAGCTCGATCGGCTCGCCCATGAGGGCCGTCTTGCGTCCATGCGCGTCAAGCTGGCTGGCAAGGCCGACCGGATACCATTCGTCGATCATCGCGTTACGGGTCATCGGGCGATCCCGTCGCGCGAATTATCCTCGGCCGCCCGCCGCAGCGCCTCTGCGGCCCTCGATGCGGCGATACGCTCGGCCTGACTGCTGCCCTGGTCCACCAGAACATGCATCAGCGTCCGCGCCTTCCCTTGCGGAGCAAGCAGCAGCTGGACGGTCCGGGCATTCTCGGTGTAGCCGAGCAGGCCTCCGTCGGCCTTGGTGCCCGCGACCGCCTCCAGCGCCGCGATGTCCGCTTCCACCATCATCGAGCGCAGGGGGGCGAGGCCCTCGAACCGGGGCGGCCCGGCGGCGGGTTCGCCAACGGAAATCCAAATGATACCGCCGCCGTCCTCGACGGGCTGCGTCGCGACACGAATCGTGTCCGGCGGCGCCAGTGCCGGATGGGCCGGAATGCGCAGGCAGTTTCCCGCCTGGGCATAGCTCCAGCCGTGATAGATGCAGGACAGGCTCTCACCGCGCACGAAGCCATGGGAAAGGCGCATGCCGCGATGCGGGCATCTGTCGGCGAAGGCCGCCGCACGGCCGGAACGGCTTCGCCAAAGGGCAATCGACCCGGCTGGGGATTGCGCCGGGATTACGGTTCCCGCCGGCAGGTCCGCGGAGAGGGCAACAGGCATCCATGAGCCAGTCGGATAGGGCGGCATGCATCAACTTTCAAACGACACCTAGCATCTTCCCGAGCGCGGCTTTCGCGGTCAAGGATATGCTAATAAGCTCGGTTACGTTTGCACAACATTTCCTCACTGGCAACAATAGCCTAAAAAAGGTGCATGACGCCCTGGCAGGCAAGACCTGCGACTGCAAAGCTAGCCCGATTCGCTCTCGATCGGCGCCCGGCGAATGGTCTCGACCCAGACATCGATTGGTCCAAGAGAGCACCCCATCTCCATCATGTCGATGAGTTCGGCCGGGCCGGCAACTTCGAGTTCGATCCGGTCGGGACCGGTGACGCATATTGCCTGCGCGAGCCCGAGCTTGGCGGCATGACGCTCGATCCACGGAAGAAAGGATGCCGCCTCGACATCGCCGAGGATCGTCATGCGTTCCCGCGCAGAACGTGGATTTTGCTCGCTCATCGAGACCTTCATGCTTCGTCCGCGGCCGTCACGGCGGGACAGGATACGACTGTTTCGACTGCCGCACAAAAGATACCGGAAGAAGGTAGTGGGGCAGACTACCCAGTCGGATTGGTGAGTGAAAACGCGAAGACGCCGCGGCCAGCCGGAACGGACTGTCCGCGACGTCGGTGGGCGGCAACCTTCATGCTTGCGTGAGAGCACAGTAGTGGCTGTTGCCCTTCCTAGGGAAAGGGCATCCGCAGCCACCACTGGCCGTCAGCGAAAAGCAAAAGCGTCAGTCTTGCTCCAGCCAGACCTTCTCCAGATCCATCTGGAAGGTCGGGTGGATGGAGTAGTTCTTCACCTTCTTGCTCATGTGATTGTAGAGCTTCTGCCAATAGGGCTGGATGATGATCCCCGAGTCCTGGATTATGGTCTCGATGTCCTTCATCACTTCCCGCCGCTTTTCGGGCGCGCTTACCGACAGAGCCTCCTTGAGCTTCTTGTCGAACTCCGGATCGGAGTAGCCGGTCTCGTTCCAGGCCTCGCCCGTTCGAAACGCCAGTGCCAGCACCTGGACGCCAAGCGGGCGCATGTACCAAACGGTGACGGAGTAAGGATACTTCGTCCAGTCGTTCCAGAAGGTCGAGCCCGGCAGCACCGTACGCTTGACCTTGATGCCGGCGTCGCGAAGCTGGGCGGCAATCGCGTCCCCCGTGCTCTTGTTCCAGTCATCGTCGACGGTGATCAGCTCGTGCTCGAAATCCGCCTGGCCGGCTTCCGCCATCAGTTTCTTTGCTCCCGCCGCGTCGCGCGCCTTCTTTGGCAGCGGGTAGTATTCGGGGTGAATCGGGCTGACGAAATGATTTTCGCCGACTGTCCCGCGTCCGGCATAGCCCAGTTGGAGGACGACGTCGTTGTCGACCGCCATCTGGAGCGCGTTGCGCACGCGCTTATCGTCATACGGTTTTTGCGTGACGTTGGTGCGCGCAACCAGCGTCGTCGCGGTCTGGATCTCAGTCTGGTGAAGTCCAAGCCCGTCCAGGATCTCGACATAGTCCGCGCCAGTTTCATTGTTTAGGTCAACCTCGCCAGCCTCGAAGGCATTCACCATCGCGTTCGGGTCGGTTCCATAGTCGATGAACTCGATCCCATCGAGCATCGCTTCTCCGCTCCACCATTTTCCGCTCTCGCGCCGTTCGTCGCTTTCCGTGCGTTGCAGGAAACGGCCTACCACTGGCCAGGACGTAACCACGGTGACGCGATGGCCACGCGCCACGATTTCGAGCGCGGTGCCGAGGCCCCGCCAATCACCCGTGTCATCGATGAGGAGCACATGGTCGCCCAGGCGTGCCGTCCGGGTCATCACATCCTCGACTGACCAGACATTGGGCAAGTCGACCCCTGGAAGGCGGTCCTGCCCAGGCAGTCCACGCTGGAAGCCCGTGCCGGCGGGTTGCGAGCCCGTCGCGATGACGATTTCCTCGAAGTCGCGGCCGGCGACCTCCCCGGCATCGAGCGGTGTATTGAACAGCAGACTGACGCCCAGTCTGGTCAACTGCCGTTCGTACCAGTCGATCAATTCCAGGATTTGAGACCGCCGCGCCTGCAAACCCGCGAGCCTGAACTGTCCGCCGAGTTGCGGGCCGGCCTCCGCGAGCGTGACGCTGTGGCCGCGCTCGGCGGCAACGCGGGCCGCTTCGAGCCCTGCCGGTCCGCCCCCGACCACCAAGACGCGCTTCGGCTGCATGCTCGGCGCGAAGCGGTCGCCACCCCATTCGAATTCGCGGCCGGCCGAGGGGTTGACGAGGCACGAGATCCAATAGTCCCTGGAGCGCCTTCCCCAACACATCTGGTTGCATGAGATGCAGCCGCGAATGTCGGCGTCGCGGCCGCTGGCCACCTTGTTGACCCAGTGCGGATCCGCGATCTGGCCGCGCACGATGCTGACCATGTCGGCCTGGCGCGACGAGATAACCTCGTTGGCATTTTCGGGTGTGCGGATATGGCTTTCGGCCTGGACGCGGGTGTGTTTGCAGACCTCCTTCAACGCATGGGCGTTCGGGGCGCCGAGCTTGTCGGGGAAGAGGAACGTCGGCATGACCGAGGAGTGATCGAAGTAACTGCCGGTGCCGCAGCTGATGTAGTCGATCAGGGCGCGCGCATCATGATAGGCGGCAATCTCCTGGAGCAGCTCCGTGTTCATCCCGACTTCAACCGAGGCGTCGATGCTCGAGGCTAGGCCGATGATGAACCCATCGCCGGTCACCGAACGGATGCGCGAGGTGATCTCGGTCGAGAACCGCATCCTGTTTTCGAACCTGCCGCCCCAGCGGTCGTCGCGCCGGTTCGACCATGGCAGCCAGAATTGCTCGATCAGCGAGTTGTAGGGGCCGAACAACTCCACCCCGTCGAAGCCGCATTTCTTGGCCCGGACAGCGGCGCCAACAAAGCTTTCGATGATCTCCTCGATCTCGGCTTCACGCATACGATGGCTGCCGTCCCCATCGTGATAAGACGGCAGGCCCGAGGGAGACCAATTCGGACTATAGGAATTGTCGTAATCTCCGTGCTGGCCGACGTGATACAGCTGGTGGATCATCACCGCGCCTTCCGCCTTGCAGGCGTCGGTGATCGCCCTGAAGCCAGGGATCACCACATCGTCATCATGTCGGAAATTGCCGCGCGTCAGCCGAGCCGTCCGGTGGACCGGCATCGGCTCGACCACGATCATGGCCGCGCCTCCCCTGGCCCGTTCCAGGTAGTAGCCCAGGTGGCGCGCTCCGGGCATGCCATCTTCGGCCATGTTGGCGGTATGAGCGCCGAAGTTGATGCGGTTGCGGAGCGTCTTGTGGCGCAGCTGGAGCGGCTCGAGGATTTTGGAAAAAGCCGGCGTCAACGTCATGTCAGGGGAGTCTCTGCTCGCGAGCGCTCACTCGTTGGATGGTCAAACATTAGCGGTCCGCGAAATTCACGAATTGTGATTGCGACACGTTTTTCATAAGAATTGCGCTGGCGTGCTCTGCGTTGGAAAGGCGCCCGGATTTGACACCCGCACTGAAAACGCCTGATCGCGTCGGGCTGCCCTATCTGAAGGTCGGCATCATTCTTTGTCCGAGCTTCACCCTGACGCCGATGGCGAGCTTCGTGGATGCGCTTCGATTGGCCGCTGACCGGCAGGATCAGAGCCGGCAGGTCTATTTCGCCTGGGATTTCATTGCGGCGGGGCCGCTACCGGTGCGCGCAAGCTGCGGCCTAGAGATGGCCGCGACGGGAAACCTGGATGATCCAGCCACATACGACTGCCTGGCCGTGTGCGGCGGGCTGGTCCGGGATATGGAAACGATCCATGCGGCGACATTCGATTACCTGCAGGCAGCGGACAGGCGCGGCATCCCCATCATCGGCCTGTGCACGGGCAGCTTTGTGCTGGCACAGGCAGGGCTTCTCAGGCATCGCGAATGCGCTTTGCACTTTGACACGCTGGGCGAGTTCGTGGCGAGGTACCAACATGCCAGCCCGGTCACCAACCAAAACTATGTCATCGATGGAAATATCGTTACATGCCCGGGGAGCATCGTGGCGATTGAGGTCGCGGCCTTCCTGATCGCGCACTACAGCAATGCCGGCAGGGCGCAAAAAGCCCTCAATTACCTTCTCTTCAAACCCGAGGAACCGCGCATCGCCTTGCGGACGAAACCTTACGAGGAGGCACTCGGGGCGGCATCGCGACTGACCGTAGAGGCGGTGAAGGTGATGGAGACCCGCATCGATGCGCCATGCTCGATCGGGGAACTCGCGCATTCCCTGAACACTTCCAAGGCGCGCCTGAATCGCGCCTTCCTCGCAGACCTGCAATCCGCGCCAGCCGTGTTCTGGCGACGGATACGTCTACTCGCAGCGCGTGAACTCCTGGAGAGCCGACGGCGAAGTGTCACGGAGATCGCTTATGAAACAGGATTCAGCGACACTGCGCATTTCTGCAGCAGTTTCAAGAAGCACTTTTCGATGACCCCCAAGCAATTCAGGCGGATTGGGAAATGAGCCCGCCGGGGTCAAGCGCTGACGGATTCGAAACGGCCTTCCCCAAAACGACCAAGGGTCCTGGCCGATCAACTATCCAAGTCCGGGGCCTACCCAGGCCGGCACCATTGCTCGACACTGTTGCGGCGATATCCCGTTGAAGGCCCTGAAGCACTTTGCAAAATGCGAGGCTGACATGAACCCGCAGGCGATGGCTATGTCGATGATGGACATGCGCGTGCCTTCGATCAGGCGCTTGGCATGGTCCGTGCGTATCCGCAGATAGTGCCGCACCGGCGGCACCTCGATATGAGCAGCAAACAAGCGTTCCAGTTGACGCCGCGACACTCCGGCCCGATGCGCAACCTCATCCATGGAGAGCGGAAATTCGACATTCTCCTCCATGATCCGCATTGCCATCAGAAGCTTGTCACTCACGCCGGCAAAGGCAAGACCTGAAGGCCCGGTCTGGCGGTTTGACCCCGAACGCTGACCTTCGACGGTCGCGTGCCGGCAGACCTCTTGAGCAATGTAGTCGCCTGCGTGGCTCCCGATCAGGTCGACTGCGAGGTCAAATGCCGCCAGCTCGCCAGCGCAAGTCGAATATTGCCCATCCTTGACGAACAGGGAATCTCGTATTCGCGGCTGGTTGAAAACTTCGGCAAATGCGGCGAGCCGGGACCAGTGGATCGTGCAGCGCGTTCCCGCAAGCAGACCGGTCTGCGCCAGCACCCATGTCGCCGTTCCAACCGCCGATATCGAAACGCCGCGGCGCGCAATCGTGCGCAGAAATCCGTTGAGTTGTGGCGTCAGTTGCCGTTCGACCGGTTCGCCCGCCATTATCGCGAGTTGATCCGGCTTGCGATCGTCCGATCCGCAACCCAGCTCATCGATTGTTGCATCAACTGCAATTGAAACGGCGTTGGCACCCTCCACGGCCCCAGCGTTCAGGCCCGCGATCCGCCAGCGGAACAGTGGCAGGCGTGATATCGTATTGGCGATGCGGAACGGTTCGATATAGGCGTGAAGCGCCAGATGCGAGAAGCCGGGCAACACCAAAACCACCAGCTCGAAGGGCCTGCCGGCCATCGCCGAAGTTCCCGGCGTGGCGGATGACTTCATGGCGCTTATGTTCGCGGACGCGTTCATCGGAGGCCGTGCATGGCGGTTGGGTTACCGAACATTCCGGGCTCGGGCTTCACCCTCAATATTCCTCGTTCAATGCATCGACCGCGGGAATCTCGCGCGATCGCCGGTCTATGTAAGCGCGCAGCTCCTCGTCCTTCGCGACATCTAGCGTGGGTTCTTCATACTCGGCCAGAAGCCGCCGGGCATGTTCGAGCGCCCGCTGCTTGATGTCCTTGGAGCCGTCCGCATACCACTGCTCGATCGAGTTGTTGTCGAACAGTTTCGGGATGAAGAAGGCCCGCTCGAAATTCGCCTGCGTATGCGGATGGCCAAGGTAGTGGCCGCCCGGCCCGACATCGCGCACGGCAGAAAGGGCCTCGTCGAAGTCGTCCCACTGGATCCCCTGCGTCATGCGATAACCCATCGAGCAGACCTCGGCGTCGACGACGAATTTCGCGATCGAGCAGTGCATGCCGGCTTCGTTCCAGCCCGCAGAGTGCCAGATGTAATTGGCGCCCGACATCAGCACCGCCATCATCGTCATGGCGCTCTCATAGCCCGCCTGTGCGTCGAACACCTTGGCGCCGCCGAGGAGGTTGGAGGTGCGCCAGGGCACGTTGTAGCGGCGCGCCATCTGGCCGATCATGAAATTCATCAGCGAGATCTCCGGCGTCCCCGCCATCGGCGCACCCGACTGCATCGACACCGTCGAAAGGTAGTGCCCGTAGATTGCCGGACAGCCCTTGCGTATCACCTGTGTGTAAGCCAGCGCGGAAAGTGCCTCGGCGTTGAGCTGCGCTACCGCCGCAGCGGTGGAGGCCGGCGTGTTGGCGCCGCCCAGGACGAAGGGCGAGCACAGCACCGGCTGGTTGCGCCGGCAGAAGGCGCGCATGGCGCCGAGCATCACCTGATCCCAGACCAGCGGCGAATTGCCGTTGCAGTTGCCGGTGGTGACTGCATGCGTCTCGAGAAAACCCTCACCGAACAGGATCTCGCACATGTCGAGCACGTCCTCGGCATTCTTGGGCGAAGTGGTCATGCCCATGAAGATCTTGTCGGAGTGCTTCATCGACGAATAGGTGATGTGAAGATGCCGGTGCGCAACGACGAGGTCCATCGGCTCGACGATATGGTGCGCCGACGAGTGCAGCGCCGGCATCATATGCGCCAGCTTGTGGAAAGTGCCGAGGTCGGCGATCGTCGGACCCCGCCTGACGTCGTCGAGGTCGCGCATGTAAGGCGCGCCGGTCATCGGCACGAAGATCGACTTCGGCCCGCCGAGCTCGACATTCTTTGCCGGGTCGCGGGCGAAGTACTCGATCCTGGAGGGAATGGTCTTGATGAGTTCCATGACCAGGCCGCGGTCGAGATGAACCCGGTCGTCGGCCCTGACGTCGGCGCCGGCCCGCTTCCAGTCCTCGATCGCGATCGGGTCGCGAAACACCACCCCCACGTCTTCGAGGATCGCAAGCGAAGCCTCGTGAATGCGCTCGACCTGCTCGGCATCCATAGGCTCCAGCACCGGCAGGCCGCGCTTCAGCGCCGGCAGCATGTCGATCTTCGGTGCCGTGCGGATGGTCCGCCGCGCTTCCCGCCCTCCCCTACGAGAAACTTGCAGTTGAGCAGTCATGACGCGGCCTCCGAGAGAAATTGTGCGGCCCTTGTGAGCCGGGCGGAACTATTGCCGGAAGCAGCTGATTTCACCTACTGCAAAAGTCTCACGCGCCTGTTGACTAAAGCGCGGAAAGGCCGAGTCTCCGACCTCCCGGCGCTAAGCCGCGGCCGCTGGCAACACCATCGGAACTCACCCTTCTGCTTGGTCGGGCTCGTCCCTGATCCAGGGGCGAGTTGCGCGCAAAGCCGGTACGGATTGCCGGGTTCTCAGCCTCAAGAGACCGGCAGCGGCAGCTTCTTTGTGCGCCCACCATCGATGACGTAGACTTGGCCGGTGACGAAGGCGCTTTCTTCCGAGGCCAGCCAGACTGCGAGGTTTCCGACGTCGGTCGGCTGGCCGAGACGCCCGACCGGATGCATGACAAGCAGCTCCCTACGGACGCGATCCCTGTCGGCCATGCTGTCAATGTAGGCTTCGCTAAGGTCGGAATTGATCCAGCCTGGCGCGATGGCGTTGCAGCGGATGCCCTCGTGCCCATGGTCAACGGCGACCGCCGCCGTGAAGCCGTGAATGCCCGCTTTCGAGGCTGAATAGGCTGGATGCCCGGGATTGGACGCCAGCCCTTCGATCGAGCCGATGTTGACGATGCTTGCGCAGGGCCGCTTCCGAAGGTGCGGCATTGCCGCCTTTGTCAGCAGAAACGGAGCCTTCAGGTTGATGTCCATCATCTGGTCCCAGTCGGCCTCGGTCATCTCGTCGACCGTCTTCTCGAACATGATGCCGGCGTTGTTGACGAGGACATCCAAGCCACCAAGCCGTTCGACGACGGTCTCGACGGCAGCAGCAATGTCCCGGGAATTGGAGAGATCCGCCTTCACGTAGATGACACCCTCGTTGAGCATCGTCTCAGGCGGCGAGTTCCTCTGGACAATGGCGACTTTTGCGCCTGCCTCCACAAAGCGCTGGGTGATGCCGGCGCCGATACCGCGCCCGCCGCCGGTGATGATTGCGATCTTGCCTGCCAGTCTGTCAGCCATGGTGTCCTCAATAGACCGGCTTTGCGCCGTTCACTTCGACCGTCGTGCCGGCAATGTAGCGGGCGGCGTCGGAACTCAGAAAGTAGACCACCTCGGCTATGTCTTCCGGCTCGGCGATCCGGCCGAGCGGCACCGTGCTGTTGAGCTCCGCTATGGCGGTGTCGGGATTGAAACCGCGCTTGGCGAAGCCGGTGCGCAGCATCGGCGTGTTGACCTCGTTCGGGCACACCGCATTGACCCGTATCCCATCGCCGGCATGATCGCGGCCAAGACATTTGGAGAACGCCGCCACGGCCGCTTTGCTGGTGCAGTAGGCCGCGTGGCCGGGCCCGGGATAAAGTCCCCAGCAGGATGCGATGTTCACGATCGCGCCGCCGCCATGACCCTTCATATGACGAATGGCGCGCCGGCAGGTGTAGAAGATCGACTTCAGATTGATGTCGAACGTCCGCTCCCAGTCGTCGTCGGTCGTCTCGAGGATGTTCCCGCGGGTGATGATGCCGGCATTGTTGATGAGCACGTCCAGACGCCCTGTGGCCTGGATGGCGTATTCGATCAAATCCTCGCAATAGGCCTTGTCGCGAAGATCGCCGGCCTTGCTCCAGACCTTCTGCTCACTTCGGTTGAGCTCGGCGGCGAGCTTGTCCAGCCCCGCCTGGTCGGCGTCGCCGGCGACCACACGATAGCCGTTGGCAATGAACTGCCTGGAGAGCACTTGGCCGATGCCCCCGGCCGCGCCTGTTATCACCACCGTCTTCTTCTCAGTATCCGTCATCGCTCGAGCCATATTTTGAGGGAGAATTCGGCTCATATTCTCCGAACCACCGCCGAACGCCAGCGGCGCAAGCCTGCAAAAGTCTCACCTCCTTGTTGAGTTACGCGGCGGTCGACAGCGGCGTCGGACGCTGATTGGAAGGCGTCGCGGATCGCGACGGGTTGGTTCGTCGGATTCTCCTATGATCCGCCGCGAAGGGTTGGGATCGCGGCCATAGTCTGCCGAAACGCGGGCTATCGCATCGCTCGAAAAACGGCTTTCGGATAGATTGGCCTCTCTTGCTCAAGCTGTCGCGCCGCGCGATCATTGAACTGTTGGGAGCTTGAGATGGTTCGCCGCTACTACGATCTGCCGTCCTTGACCGCCTTGGCGGTTTTCGAGGCGTCCGCCCGGCACCTGTCGTTCAAGCTGGCGGCGGCGGAACTGAACGTCACTCCAGGCGCCGTCAGCCGGCAGATCAAAGCGATCGAGGACGAGCTCGGAGTGCCGCTCTTTACCCGGCTGGGGACCGGCGTGGCGCTGACAAGCGCGGGCGAGGACCTTTACGGCGTGCTCGCCAGCGGCTTCTCGCGAGCCGCCGACATCGTCCGAAATGTGAAGCGCGGCGATCGTTCGAGGAACGTTACTTTGGCC
>NZ_RZOJ01000144.1:0-12795 GCF_003998845.1 Mesorhizobium sp. M4A.F.Ca.ET.022.05.2.1
CCCTTTAGGTCACGGCGATATTCGGGTGAGGCCGGCCTGCGAAAGGCGGCTTCCTGCGCTTCCGGTGCTCACGTACTTCAAGTGCGCTCCGCTCCGGTTCTCGGAACCCACCATTCTCGACTCGGCCTGCCCCGAATCTCGGCGTGCACGGCGACCTGACTGCCAAGACTTTCTGTCCGCCGTGAACGCAAGACCGGCGCGCATTCGCCTGTCAACCTTTCCTTAACCCTGCCGGATTGAGGGCCCGAAATTTCCGGGCGGCGCCTTTTTGCGGTCGTTGACATTCGAACAAAATTAGAACAAATTACGAACATACTAACAACTGGAGAGAGTTATGTCGGACCTTGTTCAGGATGTTGTGTCGCTCGTTTGCATGAGCACGTTTCTGATTTCCATGGCGATCTGGATTGGCGCCATGTGAGGACCATGCCTTGCGGCCGGCTGTCGCAAGCGCTTCGACGTTAAGCTTTTCTTGTCCGCCAAGACGCTAGGTTGCACCGAAGACAGGGAGCAATACCGGTGTCGCCGATCGCGATGGCCATCCTCCTGGCCGGCAATCTCGGACTGATTTTTCTGCTGATGACCGTGCCGCTGGGTTTGCGTACGGTCACGGTCTCCCGGCTGGTGGCGGCGGACCGCCATCGGCTCTGGCAGGCGCTATGGCCGTTCGGCAGCGATGCCGGCTGGTCGGGCGAGATCGTTTCGACGCAGGCACTGGATGGGGAGGGCATGGCCCGGATCACCCTGTCCTGGGAGGGGCGCGATGGCCAGCCGATCGAACGCAGGGTCGCGCTTGAAAATGTCGTCGAGCCCAGCCGGTTCTCCATGCGCGTCCTCGACGATTCTTCGCTCGATGCCTCGTTCTGGGCAAACTATCGCGAAACCATCGAGCTCGCGGCCGAAGGCGGCGAGACCCGGGTGAGTCTCAGCCAGACCGATCGCTATCGCGGCGTCGCGTTCCTGATCTTCCGCTATTTCGCCATGCGTCGCGAGCTCGGCAAGCTGCAGCGCTGGGCGAGGACCGGAGAGTATCGCAAGGGCGGCTGGTTCGAGCATCCGCTGAGCCAGGTCGGATTCGCCGTGCTTTCGGCCTTCATCCTGTGGCCGTTCTTCGGCCTCAGCCTTGGCGGCCTGGCGCTGGCCGCGATCCTGACCTCGGTGGTCGCCCTGCACGAGCTCGGCCATATGGCGGCATTCCGGCTGATGGGACATAGCAGGGCGCGCATGATCTTCATCCCGCTGCTCGGCGGTATCGCCATCGGCGGCAGGCCCTACGACAGCCGCTTCGAGGTGGCCTTCGTGGCGCTGATGGGCGCCGGCTTCTCGGCCTTCCTGGTGCCCGTGCTGATTGCCGCCAGCGGGCTTGCCAGAGGCGAGGGGCATGGCGCAGTCGCCGCGCTGCTGGCGACGCTGGCAGGCTTTTCCGCGCTCTTCAACATCGCCAATCTGGTGCCGGTGTGGAAGTTCGACGGCGGCCAGGTGCTGCGCCAGATCTGCCCCGGACCGATCGCGCTGGCACTGGCTTCGTTCCTGCTGCTGTCAGCCCTGCTGGCGCTCGGCTGGCTGGCCGGCTTTTCGCCGGGCTTCCTGCTTGCGTCCGGCGTCGTGTTCCTGATCCTCAGCCTGCTCACCATGGGCAGCGCGGTAAAGCCGCGCCATGAGTTGAAGCCGATTCGCACCTTTGACCGTTTCGCCATGGCCGGCGCGCTGCTCGCGGTCTTCGCCATCCACGGCTACGGGGTGCTATGGGCGTCGGCGCAACTGGTATGAGCCGAATCCGGCACAGGCTTCAGCCGGCCTTGCGGATCGCCTCGACGGCTGAAGCGGCGGCGGGGCCGAACACATGTTCGAAAGCGGATTTCAGCGCCAGGTCGAGGTCGGCCATGGTCACCGGCAGGCCGAGGTCGACCAGGCTGGTGACGCCATGGTCCTCGACGCCACAGGGCACGATGCCGGTGAAGTGACCGAGCTCCGGCTCGACATTGATGGCGATGCCGTGAAAGCTCACCCATCGCCGCAGCCGGATGCCTATTGCCGCGATCTTGTCCTCGGCCGGCGCGCCGTCGGCAAGCGCGGGGCGATCCGGCCGCACCACCCAGACGCCGACCCTGTCCTCGCGCCGCTCGCCGCGCACGTTGAAGGCGGCAAGCGTTGCGATGATCCACTCTTCGAGCGCGGCGACGAAAGCGCGCACATCCTCGCGTCGGCGCTTGAGGTCGAGCATGACATACGCGACCCGCTGGCCAGGACCGTGATAGGTGTATTCGCCGCCGCGGCCGGCCGAAAAGACCGGAAACCGGTCGGGCTCGATCAGGTCCTCGATGCGGGCGCTGGTGCCGGCCGTGTAGAGCGGCGGATGCTCGACCAGCCAGACCATCTCGCCGGCGGCACCGCTGCGGATCGCCTCGGCGCGCGCCTCCATGAAGGCGATCGCCTCGGGATAGGCGGTGAGGCCAGGCTCGATCACCCATTCGACAGGTGCTGAACCGGGCAGGGGCAGGAACGACGTGGCGATCTGGCTGCGTTCTGGCATGATAAATCTCTTGTGCCCTCTCATATGGCGGCAATGGCTGCAAACGTCCAGTTCCCCGGCATTTTCCGAAGCTGTGGGACGTTATGCCGGCAGCTCTGTCCGATGCATGTCGTTCCCCCAAAACCGCTACGCACTTTTGGGCGACATGCATTGGCGAATATTCCGCGCGGCGCACTTGTTTCGCCGGAAACGATTTGCTACAGGCCCCGAGCCGGTTCGTTCCGGCTCCTACCACGTGCGGTCGTGGCGGAATTGGTAGACGCGCAGCGTTGAGGTCGCTGTGGGGCAACCCGTGGAAGTTCGAGTCTTCTCGACCGCACCAATCTCTTCCCGAAAGTTCCTTTGAACAGCCTTTGGACTTAGGCTGGCGCGAGCGCTTGCGGCCGCCCGCGCGGGGCAAATCAGAAGCGATCGCCCGTAGGAATCAATGCCGCCGGTGATGCAGGCAGCTCGGCAAAGGCCGGTCCTACCCCGTCCACCTCAGCCCCGCCGAGATGCAGTTGATCGAGACGAGCAGGGCGTCGGTCGCCCGCTTTTGATCCGCTGCGCCGGTATTGGCGCGAACTTCACGCAGCAGATCGACCTGCAGCCGGTGGATGTCATCCATCTGTCGCCGCAGATTGTCGAAACGCCGCTTGAACATCGGAAAGCGCGCGGAGAGATCGCCTCCCGTGAGGTCGCCGATCAGGCGTCGCGTCAACTCATATTCAGCGGCGATGCGGGCGTGGATTCGTCCGGCCGCATCGCTGTCGGACACCAGGCCGGCGTAGAGCCGCGCGATCTCCATGTCGGACTGGTAAAGCGTCTTCTCGGCCTCGTCGACGATCAGGCGGAAGAAGCGCGAGTGCTCGAACATGCGGGCCAGAAGGTCGCGCCCGGCCTCGCCGCGCACGGTGACGAAGGAGCTCATCGCGCTGCCGATGCCATACCAGCCGGTCAACAGATGACGGTTCTGGCTCCAGGCGAACACCCATGGAATGGCGCGCAGGTCGGCGATGCCGCTGGCGCCAAAACGGCGGTCCGGCCGCGAACCCATTTTCAAGAGCGCCAGCTCCGCGACCGGGCTCGCCTGGTTGAAATAGTTGAGGAAGCCGGGCTCGGCCATCAGCCCGGCATAGGATGCCTGCGACATGCCTGCCAGCGCTTCCAGCGCTTCGTCGAACTCCGGCGCTTCCTTCAGCTCGACATCGCCGGGCGATCCTACACTGTGAGCCAGCACGCCAGCGGCGAGAATCTCGAGCTGGTTGAGGCCGGTGCCGCGATTGGCGAATTTCGACGAGACGACCTCGCCCTGCTCGGTCACCCGCATGGTTCCGGCGACGGTGCCTGCCGGCTGCGCCGCGATTGCCCGCCCGGTCGGCGCACCGCCACGGCTGACGGAGCCGCCGCGGCCGTGGAAGAAACTGATCCTGACCTTGTGCTTGCGCCCGATCGCCGCGAGGCGCTTTTGCGCTTTTGCCAGTTCCCAATTGGAGGCCAGGAAACCGCCGTCCTTGTTGGAGTCCGAATAGCCGAGCATGATTTCCTGGCGCGCGCCGAAATCTTGCACCGTGCGCCTCACCAGCGAAACGCCGAGCAGTCCGTTCAGGATGCCCGGGGCGGCCTGCAGATCGGCGATGGTCTCGAACAAGGGCACGATCCGCAGCCGGATTGTGCCGCCGCCACCGGGCGCGGTCGAAAGGCCGCAATATTGCGCCAGCAGATAGACAGCGAGCAGGTCGTCGGCCGAGCGGGTCATGCTGAGAACGAAAGCGCCGACCGCGTCGCCATCCGATCCGGAGATGTGCCTGGCGATGACCGAGAACGTCGAAAGTAGTTCGCCTGCTTCAGGCGAGAGCCGGTCTGCGTTGATCTTCAGCTGCTCGCCCTGGCTCAAGGCAGCACGAATGCGCGCCGACCATAGCGGCGTGCCGACTGCCACCGGGTCAGCGGGATTTGTCAGCGCAAACAGCTCGGCCAGCACGCGGTTGACGACCGTGGAGTTCTGCCTGACGTCGAGCGAAACCGTGCGGAAGCCGAAGCTTCCGACCTGCCAAAGCAGCGGCTGGACGAAACGCCTGGCTACCGCGCGTCCGCCGATCGCTTCGAGCACTGAAGACAGGGCGTTGAGATCGGTCCGAAACGCCTCCGCCGAGGGGTACGCTGGCGTCCCGCCATCCCGCGTGGCGATCAGCCGGGCAAGCAGGGCCGAGGCGAACTGGCGAAGTGGTTCGTCAGGGTTGCGGGCGGCGAGCTCGTGTCCCTGTCCGCTTTTATCGAGCGCCGTTTGCAGCACCGGCTCGAAGCTGGCCGGCAGGTCGATAACGTTCGAGCTGGCGCTGAGCACCGACACCAGCCGCTGCACCTGCGCCAGATACCAGCCTATGGCGGTATTGCGGTATTCGGCCATGGCATGGGCCGTGACCGCGGCCGTCACGTTGGGATTGCCATCGCGGTCGCCGCCGATCCACGAAGCATAGCGCATGAAGGAGGGAACTCTGATCGGCTCTTCCGGATAGTGACGCTCGAAGGCGCCTTGGAGCTTGCCATAGAGCTGCGGCGTCGCCTCGAAGATGACTTCGCGAAAGAAATGCAGGCCCCAGGCGATTTCGCGTTCGACCGTCGGGCGCTCCAGCCGCAGTTCACCCGTCATCCACAAAAGCTCGATTTCGCTTTCCAGATCGGCGACCAGCAGGTCGCGCTCGCGCGGCGCCCAGCGCGGCTGGTCGAGCTCGGTCAGCTTGCGATAGATACGGCGGTGGATCTCCAGCACCGTGACGCGCTTGGCCTCCGTCGGGTGCGCGGTCATGGTCGGGCCGACACAAAGCTCGCTGAGCGCCGTCTGGACTTCTTTCGCGGAGTGACCGTTCGCTGCCATCTGCGCGATCACGCTGGCAAAGGACCCGGGCACCTCATCGACACCGGCGCCTTGTTCGAGTTCGCGGCGCGCCCGCATGGCAAGCAACTCGTCGGCAATCGCCAGCAACTGGAACCATACGCCGCTCGCCTGGAGCGCCGGGATGCGCTGCTCGGGGGCGAGGGAGACAAGCGACCTGCGTCCGCTCAGAACGGCGGCGATCTCCGGCTCGCGCGCGCTTGCGACCTGAAGCAGCAGGCGCAACAAAAGGCTGCGCTCATCCTCACGAAACTTGATGCGTCTGCTCTGTTCCAAAGCGCTCTCCTGATCCCGTCCGCATCGGCTGCCGCTGTAGCCGCGCCCTGAATCGAGGGTGGCGCCGGCTGTCAGGCGACCCGGTCGGGAACCGGACGCCCCTCGAAGAAGGCGGTCAGGTTCTCCACCACCTTCATGCCCATCGCCACCCGCGTTTCCTCGGTCGCGCTGCCGAGATGCGGCAGCAGCACGACATTCTCCAACTGCTTCAGTGCCTCCGGAACGGCCGGCTCCTCGGCAAAGACGTCGAGGCCAGCGCCGGCGATCTCGCGCCTTTGCAGCGCGCCGATCAGGGCGTCCTGGTCGACGACGTCGCCGCGCGCGGTGTTGATCAGGAACGCGCTATCCTTCATCAACCGCAGGCTTCGGGCATCGATCAGATGGCGGTTTTCCGCGCCGCCCGGACAGTGCAGGGACACGAAATCGGATGCCGCGAGCACACCTTCCAGAGTCTGCATCTGCACCGCGCTCATGGCGCGCGTCTCCTCATCATCGACCGGCGAGCGATTGAAGAACACGATCTTCATGCCGAAGCCGAAATGCGCGCGCCTGGCCGTCGCCTTGCCGATGCGCCCCATGCCGACAATACCCAAGGTCTTGCCCGACACCTTCGCGCCGGCCATGTGGGTCGGTGACCAGCCGCGCCACTCTCCGGCCCGCAGCTGCCGTTCGCCTTCACCGGTCCGGCGCGCGACAGCCAACATCAGGCTAAGCGCGAGGTCGGCGGTGCAATCGGTCAGCACGCCAGGCGTGTTGGTCACCACGATGTCGCGGTCGCGGGCCGCCGCGACATCGATATGGCTGAAGCCGACGCCGAAATTGGCGATGATGCGGGTGCGGGCGTCGCCGTCGGGAAACACGGCGGAAGGCAAGCGGTCGCTGACCGTTGCCAGGATGGCGTCAAAATCCGCGAAGGCGGAAGTCATCGCGGCAGCACTCAGCGGCGTGTCGTCTGCGTTGAGGGTCGTGTCGAAGCGCTCGGCGAGGATCGCTTCGACGGCGGCCGGCCATTTGCGGGTGACAATCAAACGCGGTTTCATCGAATTTCCTGCCGATCGACGGGCCGCCGCGATGCTTGCGCCGGCCCGATACAGACTTTCACTTGCGTTATGTGGCCTTCAGCGGCCGTCACGCCGCCTTCTTGGTCCGCGCCAGCGTGTCGGCCACGACCTCGCCAAAGGAGGCGGGAGTCGGCACGATGACGACGCCGGCTTCCTTCAGGATCTCGACCTTTTCCTGCGCCGACTCGCCGAAGGCGGAGATGATCGCGCCGGCGTGGCCCATGCGGCGGCCCTTCGGCGCCGAAAGCCCGGCGATGTAGGCGATCAGCGGCTTGCGCATGTTGTCGCGCGCCCAGATCGCGGCTTCGGCTTCCTGCGGACCGCCGATCTCGCCGATCATGACCACGGCGTCGGTATCCTCGTCGCGTTCGAAGAGCTGCAGGATGTCCTTGAAGGACGAGCCGTTGATCGGGTCGCCGCCGATGCCGACGCTGGTCGACACGCCGATGCCGAGCGCCTTCATCTGCGAGGCCGCCTCGTAGCCCAGCGTGCCGGAGCGGCCGACGATGCCGACGCGGCCGGGGAGGTAGATGCTGCCGGGCATGATGCCCATCAGCGCCTGTCCGGGCGTGATGACGCCGGCGCAGTTCGGACCGACGAGGCGCATGCGGTCCTCGAAGCGATAACGGCGCATGTAGCGCTTGACCTGCATCATGTCCTGCGACGGGATGCCGTCGGTGATGCAGACGCAAAGCTTGATGCCGGCGTCCGCCGCTTCCATGATCGAATCGGCGGCGAAGGGCGGCGGCACGAAGACAATGCTGGCCTCGGCGCGGGTCTCGCGCACGGCGCCCTTGACGGTGTTGAAGATGGGCAGGCCGAGATGGGTCTGGCCGCCCTTGCCGGGGGTGACGCCGCCGACCAGCTTGGTGCCGTAGCGCTTCATGTCCTCGGCATGGAAGCTGCCGATCTTGCCGGTGAAGCCCTGGACGATGACGCGGGTGCTGCGATTGAGCAGGATTGCCATTTTTTCGACCTCCCTCAGGCTGCTTTTTTCTTCTTGGCGGCCGCGCGCCAGGCGGCGACGGCCTTTTCGGCGGCTTCGGCCAGCGTGTCGGCGACGATCACCGCCTCGCCCGAATCGGCCAGGATCTTGCGTCCTTCCTCGACCTTGGTGCCGGAGAGCCGCACCACCAGCGGCACGTCGACGCCGACTTCGCGGATCGCCTTGATGACGCCTTCGGCGACCCAGTCGCAGCGGTTGATGCCGGCGAAGATGTTGACCAGGATGGTCTCGACATTCTTGTCGCCGAGCACGGCGCGGAAGGATTTCGCCACCCGCTCCGGAGAGGCGCCGCCGCCGATGTCGAGGAAGTTGGCCGGCTCGCCGCCGGCGATCTTGATCATGTCCATCGTCGCCATGGCGAGGCCGGCGCCATTGATGATGCAGCCGATATTGCCCTCCAGGCCGACATAGGAAAGGCCGCGGTCACTGGCGAAGGTTTCGCGCGGGTCTTCCTGGCTCTTGTCGCGCAATTCGGAGATCTCCGGGCGGCGGAACAGGGCGTTCTCGTCGAACGACATCTTGGCGTCGAGCGCGACCAGGCTGCCGTCGCGGGTCACCACCAGCGGATTGATCTCCAGCATCGAGGCGTCGTAATCGCGGAACACCTGGTAGCAGCCGAGGATGGTTTCGGTAGCCTTGCCGATCAGATTGCTCTCGAGCCCGAGGCCGAAAGCGATCTCGCGCGCCTGGAAGCCCTGCATGCCGACGCCGGGATCGACCGTGGCGCGGATGATCGAATCCGGCTTCTTTTCGGAGATATCCTCGATCTCCATGCCGCCGGCGGCCGACGCCACGATCATGACGCGCTCTTCCTTACGGTCGAGCACGAAGCCGAGATAGAGCTCCTGGGCGATGTCGACCGCCTCCTCGAGATAGAGGCGCGAGATCAGCTTGCCGCGCGGGCCGGTCTGCTGGGTCACCAGCTTGCGGCCGAGCATGGCTTCGGCGGCGTTGGAGATTTCCTCGTCGTTGGCGCAGAGCTTGATGCCGCCGGCCTTGCCGCGCGCACCGGAGTGAACCTGCGCCTTCAGCACCCATCTCGAGCCGCCGATCTCGCGCGCCCGGTAGGTCGCCTGCTCGGGGCTGTAGGCGAGGCCGCCGCGCGGCACGTGCACGCCGTGGCGGGCGAGCAGTTCCTTGGCCTGATATTCGTGAATGTCCATTTTTTCCTCCGAAAACTCTTAGTGGGTCGCGGCCTGGCCAGCGCGCTCGATCGCCTCGCTGACCACCAGCACGTTGCGCGCCATGCGTTCCGACGCCGCGTCGATCATCTTGCCGTCGAGCGCAGCCGCGCCCTTGCCGAGCGCCTCCGCCTCCTTCAGCACCTCCAGGATGCGCCTGGCGCGGGTGACCTCTTTCTCCGGCGGCGAGAACACGTCGTTGGCGAGCGCGATCTGCGATGGATGGATCGCCCATTTGCCTTCGATGCCGAGTGCCGCGGCACGCCTTGCGGCCGCATTGTAGCCTTCGGGATCGGAGAAATCGCCGAACGGCCCGTCGATGGCGCGCAGGCCGTAGGCCCTGCAGGCGACAGTCATCCGCGACAAAGCGAAATGCCACTGGTCGCCGGGATAGTCGGGATTGAGGCCGCCGATGTTGACGGTGCGCGCCTTGTTGCTTGCGGCATAGTCGGCAACGCCGAAATGCATCGCTTCCAGCCGGCCCGGCGTGGCAGCGATCGCCTCGACATTGGCCATGCCGAGCGCTGTCTCGATCAGCGCCTCGAGGCCGACGCGAGTCTTGTAACCCTTGGCCATCTCAATCTGGTTGACCATGGCCTCGACCATATAGAGGTCGGCCGGCACGCCGACCTTCGGAACCAGGATGGTGTCCAGCCGATCGCCGGCCTGCTCCATGACGTCGACCACGTCGCGATACATGTAGTGCGTGTCGAGGCCGTTGATGCGCACCGAGACGGTCTTGCCCTTGGCGCGCCAATCGATGTCGTTGAGCGCCTCGATGATGTTCTTGCGGGCGCGCTCCTTGTCCGGCGGCGCGACCGCGTCCTCGATGTCGAGAAAGACGAAGTCGGCGGCGCTGTTCGCCGCCTTTTCGATCATCTCCGGGCTCGAACCCGGAACCGCCAGCTCGCTGCGCTGCAGCCGGAGCTTCTTCAGGTGGTTGATGGTGTGGCTCATGGTCGGTCCTCCTCAGGCGGCTTCGGCAACCGGCACGGCGGCCGAGGCGCGGAAGTGCTGGATGGCGGCGCCGACGCCGGAGCCCGGCGCCAGCTTGACGCCGCAGTCGAGCAGCGTCAGCTCGGCGGCCGACAGCGAGGCCAGCACCATCACCTCGTTCAGCCAGCCGAGATGGCCGATGCGGAACACTTTGCCGGCCACCTTGTTGAGGCCGCCGCCGAGCGATGTCTGGTAGGTCCCGTAGGCTCGCTTGACGACGTTGGCGCTGTCGATGCCTTCGGGCACCAGGATGGCGCTGACCGTATCGGAGTGCCATTGCGGAGTCTTGGCGCACAGCTTCAGGCCCCAGGCGTCGACGGCCTTGCGCACGCCTCCAGCGAGGCGATGGTGGCGAGCGAAGATGTTCTCCAGCCCTTCCGCGGCGATCAGGTCGAGCGAGGCGCGAAGGCCACGCAGCAGTTGTGTGGCCGGCGTATAGGGGAAGTAGCCCGTATCGTTGACGCGGATCATGTCCTCGAAGGAGAAGTAACAACGCCGGTGGGTCGCGACCCGCGACGCGGCAAGCGCCTTCTGGCTGACCGACAGGAAGCCGAGGCCGGCCGGCAGCATGAAGCCTTTCTGCGAGCCGCTGACGGCGCAGTCGACGCCCCATTCTTCCTGACGGAAGTCGATCGAGCCGATCGACGAGACGCCGTCGACGAAGAGCAGGGCAGGGTGGTTTGCGTCGTCGAGCACCGCGCGGCAGCCGGCGACATCGCTGGTGACGCCGGTCGCCGTCTCGTTCTGCGTGCAGAACACAGCCTTGATGCGGTGCGCCTTGTCGGCCTGCAGCCTCTCGGCATAGAGCTCGAGCGGGACGCCGGTTCCCCATTCGCAGTCGATGACGTCGACCTCGAAGCCGAGACGCTCGGCCATGTCGACCCACAGGTGCGAGAATTGGCCGAAGCGCGACATCAGCACCCGGTCACCGGGGCTGAGCACGTTGGTCATTGCCGATTCCCAGGCGCCGGTGCCGGACGACGGGTAGATGAAGACGCGGCCGGTCTCGTTCTTGAAGACCTTCTTGATGTCCTCGAACAGCGGCAAGGTCAGATCCGGGAACGAGGAGGCGCGCATGTCCTCCATCGGCAGGTTCATGGCCTGCCGGACCTGCTCCGGAATGTTGGTGGGTCCTGGAATGAAAAGATGGGTGAACCCAGCCATGCTCGAACTCCTCCGGTCGTTTGGGATGGTAGAGGAAGGGTCGTTTGGGTGGGCCTGAGCAACAACACTCTGGCGGGTAAGTTGTCACCGCGCGCGGGTAGGCCCAGCCTACCCGGTCGTCCTACCCGAAAGGCGATTTGGGCGCGCGGCGCTTCTCGCTCGAATAAAGCGCGACCGCCATGGCGCGGTTGCGGACGTCGAGCTTGTCGTAGAGATTCTTGAGGTGATACTTCACCGTATTCTCGGAAATCCCGGTTCGCGTTGCGATCTGCAGATTGGTCCATCCGTCAGAAAGCACCGCCAGGAGCTCACGCTCGCGCACGGTGAGCTGGGCCAACGGCGTGTCATTGACCTTGTTGATGTCGATGTAAGGGATGCAGATGCGGCCATGCGCCACCGCCAGGATGGTCTCGAAGATGATCGACGGATCATCGAACTGGAAGCAATAGCCCTGGGCGCCGAGCCGCACGCACTGCTTGAGGATGCCGATGTCATGGTCGTTGGAAAAGACGGTGATGCGCACGTCGAGCTTGCGGCTCTGGACTTCGGCCAGGATGTCGGCACCGTCCATGTCGGAGAGCTTCCAGCCGATGACGGCGACGTCGAATTCAGGTTCCGCAGCCAAGTCCAGGAATTGCTTGCCGCTCTGCACCGAAGCCACGAGTTCGAAGCGGCCGTCGCATTCCAGCATTTCACGGAGGGCCGAGACGACGAGCGGATTGCGTTCGGCGACGATCACGCGAACGCGTCGCTCCTCAATTGACCCGTTTCCTCTCTCCGGCTTCGTCGTCAAGGGTTTCCGGTTTTTCTCTTTGCGGCCGGGGCGAGCCCGATCGTGGTCCTGCATTCTGACAATTCTGCCGCAACCGCGCGGGCGTGCTCTTTCCCCAGCGACATGCGCTGTCGCGTCGCCTGAAGCCGGACCGGCATCCTCTTTTGGTGGAATCGGCTTTTTCGGTGGTTACCGGACGATGTCTCCTACCAATGGAATTGATCGGGCGGGAAAGAGCGTATTTCGTTTGATATTCCCGGGCGTTAGAGCGATAGGTTCGCAAATCGAATCGTGCTGCCGAACCATCATTCTTTCGCGCGTCGGATTTCCCAAATGCGGTTTCCCCTTTGGGTTCGATGCTCTAGACCTGAACTCTAGCTTTTCCGGAATCCTGACGGCGGGAGGCGCTGGTGGAAGCCCAGGACAATCAGACGACCGACGCCAGGCCGCATGAGGAGGCCCACGCCGACATCTATGGCGAGGACGGCGCCGTCCTGTCGTCCTTCCTGGCCCATGTCGGCGCGGCCATCGCCGACCGCGACACGCTGACCCTCAAGCGTGACGTCGGCGACCTGCACCAGTCGGAGCTTGGCGACCTGCTCGAGGCGCTGCATCCGGAGCAGCGCCGCGCGCTGGTCGAACTGCTCGGTTCCGACTTCGACTTCTCCGCGCTGACGGAGGTCGACGAGGCGATCCGTCTCGACATCGTCGACAATCTGCCGAACGAGCAAATCGCGCAGGCGGTGCAGGAGCTCGATTCCGACGACGCGGTCTACATTCTGGAGGACCTCGACCAGGAGGACCAGGACGAGATCCTGTCGCAACTGCCGTTCACCGAGCGCATCAGGCTCAGGCGCTCGCTCGACTATCCGGAGGAGTCGGCCGGTCGGCGCATGCAGACGGAATTCGTCGCCGTGCCGCCGTTCTGGAC
>NZ_RZOJ01000145.1:0-12794 GCF_003998845.1 Mesorhizobium sp. M4A.F.Ca.ET.022.05.2.1
CTTCTCGACCGCGACGCGGCCGACGCAGAGGAAGACCGGACCCGGAAATCCCATGTCCTTGCGCTTGTCCGGCCGGAAATGGTCGGTGTCGACGCCGCGGGTCCAGGGTTTCAGCTTGTTGAAGCCGCGCGCGGCAAGATCATCCGCCAGCGACTGGGTGGCGACCAGCGTGCCCTGACCGGAATTGTGGAAATCGCGCAGCCAGCGATAGGCCCAGCTCTCGGGCACCGGCAGGCGGGCACTGAGATATTCGGGAAAGCGCGTGTGATAGCTGGTGGTGAACGGGCGGCCGGCATTGCGGCAATAGCGGCGCGCCATGAAGCCCAACGGACCCTCGGTGACGATATGGATGTGGTCGGCCCTGCGCTGATCGATCAGCCGCGCGACATGGCCGGGCGTCGTCAGCGCCAGCCGGATGTCGGGATAGGTCGGCAGCGGCAGGGTGCGGAAGACGTTGGGGGTCAGGAAATCCAGCTCGACGTCGAAGGCTTTCAGCGTTTCGGCGAGCCGCTCCAGCGTGTGGACGACGCCGTTGACTTGCGGGCGCCAGGCGTCGGTGACCATCAATATGCGCATGGCGCCCCTTTGCCGAAAAGGTCGTCTTTCCCCGTGATGCGATGCCGGAACGGCGGCCAGGCGGCAGCCGGCGCCTCGCTCCAGCGCCCCCTTGAGGGCACGGGCTCGAATCGGGGCGGCATGGCCGAATCAACCGTAGTCGCGCGTTTCATGCGCGCTCTTCACCATGGTTTCATGACGCGCGGATGAAGCCGGTATTTCTGAGAAGCGTGGCTTCGCTTCAGGCAGGAACCCTGATCACCGCGCGCAGGCCGCCGAGAGGACTATCCTCCAGCGTGATGTCGCCGCCATGGCTGCGGGCGATGTCGCGGGCGATGGAGAGGCCAAGGCCGGTGCCGCTGGCGTCGAGATTGCGCGCCTCGTCGAGGCGCAGGAAGGGCTTGAACACCTCCTCGCGCTTTTCCCGCGGGATGCCCGGCCCGTCGTCGTCGATGGTAACCAGAAGCGAGCCGCTTCTGTGGTCGGCGTTGATCTCCACCGTCCTTGCGTAGCGGAAGGCATTGCCGATGACGTTGGACAGCAGCCGGGCGAAGGCGTTCGGCCGTACATGCACGTGCGGGTCGCCGACGAGCGTGGTCGACAGCTTGCATTTGCGCAGCGTGGCCTCTTCGCCGAGCTTCTGGAAATAGGTGTCGAGATCGAAACGGCCGGGGTCCTCCGAGGCCTCGCCGCGGGCGAAGGCGAGATAGCCTTCCAGCATCGACTGCATGTCGTCGATATCCTGGTCGAGCGCCGCCTTGGTTTCGGCCTTTCCGCCGGCCAGAGCCAGCTGCAGCTTGAAGCGGGTGAGGATGGTCCTGAGGTCATGGCTGACGCCGGTCAGCATGGCGGTGCGCTGTTCGATCTGGCGCTCGATGCGCTCGCGCATCTGGATGAAGGCAAAGCCGGCGCGCCGCACCTCCTCGGCGCCGCGCGGGCGGAAATCGCGCGGCATCGGCCGGCCCTTGCCAAAGCTTTCGGCGGCCTCGGCGAGCGTCAGGATCGGCCGGATCTGATTGCGCAGGAAGGGGATGGCAATCATCAGGAGGACCAGCGAAGTGCCAACCATCCAGATCAGGAAGATGTGGGTGTTGGAGGCATAGGCCTGGCTGCGGCGCACGAAGACGCGCAGCACCTTGCCTTCCAACTGGACGCGGACTTCGACGATGTTGGAGTTGCCGACGGTGTCGATCCAGAACGGCCTGTTGATCTGCCTGGTGATCTCGGACGACAGAGCCTCATCGAGGATTGAGAAGAACGGTTTCGGCCCGGGCGGCGGCAGTGGGTCGGGCGGCAGAAGATCGACCTTGAGCTGCATCCTGTCCTGGGCGATGCGGATGATGTTGGCGTAGTCGGCATCGTGCGGATAGGCCTCCATCATGTCGATGATGGCGGCGATGTCGCGTACGGTCGCTTGCGATAGGCGCTGCGTCACGGTCTGCCAGTGGCGTTCCATGAAGACGAAGGCGACGACCGACTGCAAGAGGATCATCGGAGCGATGACGATGATCAGCGAGCGGGCGTAGAGCCGTTTCGGCATGTAAAGCGCAACCAGGCGCCAGAACCGGTTCCAGGCGCGCGGCATGGCTTTCAGCATCCGCATGGCGCGATCGCTCAAGCCGTCATTTCCCGGCCTTTCCAGTTGCGTGGTCGCCATCTGCCCTTCCGCTCGTCAACGGCCGTTCAGCAAGGGCCTCAGGAATATTCTATTCCACGCTGAGCCGATACCCAATACCGCGCACCGTCTGCAGCCAGACCGGGTTGGACGGATCGCGCTCGATCTTGCGGCGCAAGCGATTGATCTGGACATCGATGGTGCGCTCGCCGACGTCGGACTCGTCGCCGACCAGTTCATGGCGCGGAATGGTCTCGCCCGCGCGCGCGGCAAAGATCGCCAGGATCTCCTGCTCGCGGTCGGTCAGCTTCAGCGCCTCGCCGCCGCGCTTCAGCTCGCGTCTGGCGATCTGGAAGGTGTAGGGGCCGAATACCAGCTGCTCGACCTTGGGAGTCGCCACCGGGCCGCCACGGCGCAGGATGTTGTTGATGCGCAGGATCAGCTCGCGCGGGTCGAATGGCTTCGGCAGGTAGTCGTCGGCGCCAGCCTCCAAACCGGTGATGCGGCTGTCGGTCTCGGACAGCGCCGTCAGCATGAGGATCGGAACGTTCTTTTCCGCCCGCAGCGCCTTGGTGAGGTCGACACCGGTTTCGCCCGGCATCATCACGTCAAGCACGAGCAGGTCGAAATCGAGGCCGGCAAGCTTGCGCCGGGCCTCGCCGGAATTGCCGGCGACGGTGACGCGGAAGCCGTTTTCGGACAGGTATTGCTTGAGCAAGTTGCGGATACGGGTGTCGTCATCGACCACAAGCAGATGCGGCGCGTCATCGTCCGGTGCTGTCGGATGATCAACCCTCTCAATGGTCTCCATGGCTTTTCCCCGATATTTTCGCAGGCACAATGTCGATCTGCGCTCTTAGTTCCGGATTGACCATCGCTTCGAGGAAACGTTCGATCGAGGCGCGGTCGGCGGCTCCGGAATCCTCCAATGCAGCACGGATGCGGCGTGACTGTGGCCGCGCCAGCGCCAATGCCAAGGCGCGGCCCTTGGCGGTCGGGTAAAGTTCGCGCTGGCGGCGATCGCGCGGACCCTGCAACTGGACGATATGGTCGGTGTCGATCAACTGCTTGAGCACGCGCGCCAGGCTCTGCTTGGTGATCTTGAGTACGTCGAGCAATTCGGCGACCGTCAGCCCCGGCCTGCGGTTGACGAAATGCAGGACACGGTGATGGGCGCGGCCGAAGCCATAGTCGGCCAGTATCTGGTCCGGATCGGAGGTGAAGTCGCGATAGGCAAAGAAAAGCAATTCGATGATGGCGAAGTCGATGCCGTCCTCGTCGGTGATCGCGGTCCTGATCGGTTTTCCGGCGGCGTGGCTTTGATCCGTCATCTCGTCTCCATGCGAACGGGAATTATGTCAGTACTATTGACGTAATTTCCCGGCAATGGTAATTTTTGACAAGCTTTTCGGCGGATTGCGAACGAAAAGGCAAGGGGAGCCCGTTTTTCCGGAACTTCCTGAGTTTGCCATACATTTGATATCCGCCTACGCTTCCGGACACCGGCCGCGTGCCGCGGCTATACGACAACGATGTGCGGGTTTGCGCCCGCGGGAGGTTTCCATGGCATCCGTTCCTTTCGACCAACTGGACGGCTTCATCTGGATGAACGGCGAGTTCGTCGCGTGGGCCGACGCCAAGATTCATGTGCTGACCCATGGCCTGCACTATGCCAGTGCTGTGTTCGAGGGTGAGCGCGCCTATGGCGGCGCGATCTTCAAGCTCACCGAGCATACCGAGCGCCTGCATGAATCGGCGCGCCTGCTCGGCTTCAAGATCCCCTATACGGTCGCAGAGCTCGATGACGCCTGCCGCACGCTTTTGAAGAAGCAGGGATTCCAGGACGCCTATGTGCGTCCGATCGCCTGGCGCGGCAGCGAGCAGATGGGGGTTTCGGCGCAGAACAACCGCATCAACTGCGCCATCGCCATCTGGCAGTGGCCGAGCTACTTCGATCCGGCGCAGAAACTGAAGGGCATCCGCCTCGACATCGCCGAATGGCGCCGGCCCGATCCACGCACCGCGCCGTCCAACTCGAAGGCCGCCGGCCTCTACATGATCTGCACACTCTCCAAACACGCGGCCGAGGCAAAAGGTTATGCCGACGCCATGATGCTCGACTGGCGCGGCCAGGTCGCCGAGGCGACCGGCGCCAACATCTTCTTCGTCAAGGACGGCAAGATCCACACCCCGAAGCCCGACTGCTTCCTCGACGGCATCACCCGCCGCACGGTCATCGGCCTCGCCAAGGAGCGCGGCCTGGAAGTGATCGAGCGCGCCATCATGCCGGAAGAGCTCGAAGGCTTCGAACAATGCTTCCTTACCGGCACGGCAGCTGAAGTGACGCCGGTTTCGGAGATCGGTCCATACCGATTCGAGGTTGGCGAGATCGCCAAGACATTGATGAATGATTATTCTGCTGCAGTGCAACCAAAGCATGCTATCGCCGCAGAATAGCGATAAGTCACAGCTTTTTTGTCTTACAGGGGCGGTTTTCTGGCCGCCCCTTTTATTTAAGCCTCGGTGCATTTGACTTTCATCCAATTCAGCGTCTCATGATGACGTCGGCCCGAGGAGGCTGGCAGTTATGGAGGGACTGTTAACATGGATACGAACACGCTCGTTGCGATCATTGTGCAGGTGATTGCGGGTGTTATCGGTGGTCAGGCAGTAGGCGTTGCGCTGAAGCAGGCGGCGATGGGACAGCTAACCAAAATCCTCGGGGGCGCGATCGGCGGCGTCGGCGGCGCGGCCATCCTCGGCAGCCTGCTCGGCGGTGGCGCTGTCGACCCGGCAGCCGCGGCGGGTGGAATCGGAAGTGCGATTGACCTGAAGAACATCCTCGGCGGTGCCGGCGGCGGCGCCATCCTGACCGGCATCATCGGCGCGGTCCTGAACGCGATGAAGAAGTAAAGGCCCGAAATCCCCGGGTTTCGCGTGGGCGGCTGCGGCCGCCCATTTTCGTTTGGCAAGCGGTGGACGCCGTTCGTCAGTCTCTCTACATCGGGGAAGACACAGCGAAAGGACAATCATGGGTCAGCTCAATGCCGGCATCGTGCCGGTCACGCCCTTCCAGCAGAACTGCACGATTCTCTTCGACATGGACGACAGACAAGGTGTGGTCGTCGATCCCGGCGGCGACATCGACAAGGTGCTGTCGGTGCTGAAGGACAATGACATCAGGGCCGGCGCGATCTGGATCACGCATGGCCATATCGACCATGCCGGCGGCGCGATGGAGTTGAAGGAGGCGCTCGGCGTCGACATCATCGGCCCGCACGAGGCCGACCGGCCGCTGCTCGCCAACCTCGAGAACCAGGCCAAGCGCTTCGGCGTCACCGACGCGGTGCGCAACTGCGTGCCCGACCGGTTTCTCACCGAAGGCGAGACCGTGTCGTTCGGAAACCACGTGTTCGAGGTCCTGCATTGCCCCGGGCACGCGCCGGGCCATGTCGTCTACTATAATCGCGCGGCGAAGTTCGCCCATGTCGGCGACGTGCTGTTTCGCGGCTCGGTCGGGCGCACCGACCTGCCCGGCGGTGACCACGCCGCGCTGATCGCCTCGATCAAGGAAAAGCTCTTGCCGCTCGGCGACGACATTGGCTTCATCTGCGGCCACGGCCCCGGCGGCCGCTTCGGCGAGGAGCGCCGCACCAATCCGTTCCTGACCTAGGGTGTGTCGATATTCAGGTGAGGCCGGCCTGCGCGCGGTGGGTTCCTGCGCTTCCGGTGCTCACGTACTTTGAGTACGCTCCGCTCCGGTTCTCGGAACCCATCGCTCTCGGCTCGGCCTGACCTGAATCTCAACACCCCCTGGGTGAGCGCCTAAAGGAGCCCCAAACAAAAAAGCGCTGGCCTTGCGGTCAGCGCTTTCTTGTTTGGGGCAGGGAAGCCTCAGTTGGCGACGCAGAAGTGCTGCTCGCCATCATTGCCGGTGAAGGTACCGGTGCGGGAATTGAAGGTGCGATAGCGGTCCGAGCAGTATTCGTACCAGGCACGGGTCCACGGTTCCGCATAGCGGTCGGCATAGACGACGCGCGGCTGCGCATAATAGCGGCGAACCGGAGCCGGCTGCACATAGCGGTAGTCATAGTCGTCGTAGCCCGGCTCGTAATAGCTGTTGTAGCGAGGCTGCGGGTTGCTCAACGCGCCGGCGATCAGGGCGCCGGCAGCAAGGCCGACGACGCCGGCGGCGAGGGCGTCGTTGTGGTTGTGATGGTGACGGCGCCAGCGCCAGTCATCGGCATTGGCCGCCGGCAAGGTGGCCAATATGGTCGCGGCGATGCCCGTGGACAGAATGGCGGTCTTGAGAATTCGGTTCATTTCGGTCTCCTTCGCGCCGGCCCGTGTATTTTCGGGGGGATGCGGACCGGCTTTAGCAAAGGTTAATAAGAGACCGTGGCTGAACGGAGGCTGAACGAAATCCGGCCTGACATTTCGATTGCTTGCGCAAAACCATAGACCCGGCGAGAGCGGACCCGCCTCATCAGTCTCCGCCAGGTCTGTCCTGAACCGGCTTAGCCGATCGACAGGTTGACGGCCTTCGGACCCTTGCCGCGCTTGTCCGGCTCGGTGTCGAATGTCACTTTCTGCCCATCCTCAAGACCGGGAAGACCCGACGCCTGCACGGCCGAAATATGGACGAAGACATCCTTCGCGCCATCGTCCGGCGTGATGAAGCCGAAGCCTTTGGCATGATTGAAGAACTTGACGGTGCCGGTCTGCGGCATGGGAAGCTCCTTTGATCCCATAAAGTCAGTCTCGGGCCGGCAAATGCCCGAGTGGAAATTTGTCCTTTATTTTAGCGCTATCGGCAAGAGAAAGTTTTTGCGCCGCATGGCAGGCATTTCGAGAGCGTGTTGCGTCCGCCGCGCTTTGCGCGCCGCGATTTGAATTATTGTTTTGATGCAGGCTGTTAGCTCAAATGCGCGGCACCCTTCGGATGTCTTGCGTCAGGCATGGAAAAGGCGCGACGGTGGCCCGTCGCGCCTAGGAGAATTCAGCTACGGCTCGGAAGCCGGTTCACGACCTTTGCAGCGCCCGTCGCTCCTCCGCGCAGGCCGATGCTTAGGCCAATCGATCAGGCGGCGCGGAGATTGACCGCCTTCGGACCCTTGCCCATGCGGTCGGGCTCGACGTCGAAGGTGACCTTCTGGCCATCGACCAGCGTGCGCAGGCCCGAAGCCTCGATCGCCGAGATGTGGACGAACACATCCTTGGCGCCGCCGTCAGGCGTGATGAAGCCGAAGCCTTTGGTGGCGTTGAAGAACTTTACGGTGCCGGTCTGGGCCATTGGGGGAAACTCCTCTCACCCGTGTCAGTCTTAATATGGTTTGCCCGCCGCTGGCGCCTTGGGCATGTCCCGGTGGTTGCTTCGGCAGTCATGCATTGGCGCATGGTCAAACCCCCCGCCGAAAAACGGGGCCGTCAGAGATTCACATTATCGGGGAAAGGTCGTCCAAAACGTTCCGCTCTCCGGGTCGCAAATGCCCGAACACGGAATTTATCGCACGGAAACGTGATGGTTGCAAGACAGCGCCGCGGGTGGGCCCGATGAGCGCGCCGACGCAGCACTTCGATAGACCCGGCGCCATGCCCGGTCATCGGCCAGAGCCGGGCCACGCATGGGCCAGCGGCCCCTCGCGGACAGCCGAATGGCGCCAGCGGCAGCGCCATGTCGTCCGCAAACGGGGGTTGCATTTGTCAGAGGAATGGCGAGGATCGGCAAGCGTGTTTTGCGCGGGAGCGGGTCCATTGCACTATGATTTTGCGCGTGATCTTCGGGGTCGTGCGCCGGGAGGCATTGATGAAATTCCTTACGACGCTTTTCTCGCGACAGGGCTTTGCTCTCCTGTTCCTGTCGGCACTGCTTGCGGCATGCACGGTGGTGGTGGACGAAGGACCGGGACCGCGCCCGCGGCCGCCAAGGCCGGAGCCGCAATTCTGCACCAGGGAGTATGAGCCGGTCTGCGCCCGCCGCGGCGGCGACCGCCAGACCTTCGCCAATGCCTGCCTTGCCGATCGGGCCGGATACCGCATCGTGCGCGATGGCCCATGCCGCGACGGCGGCGGTGGCGACGAGCCGACATTCTGCACCCGCGAATACGCTCCGGTCTGTGCCCGTCGAGGCGGGCAACTGCGCACTTTCCCGAATGCCTGCGAGGCCCGCGCGGCGGACTATCGCATCATCGACGACGGTCCGTGCTGAGAACATAGAACCTCGCCGTCCCGGGCGGCGAGGTCCTGCCTGACTCCCTTTGCCAAGGAGATGGGCAATTTCATCAGTGACCGGCGAAGCCGATGCGTCTTGAAACTGCCGGCCGCATGGCTTAGGTCCGGCAAGCGGACAAACACGGCAGGTTTCCCATCACCAGAGATCCAAGACGAGGCGCGGTTTCCGGCCCTGGCGGGCAGACGCTGGGGCTCGATCAGCGCGTGCAGCAGGCGCTGCAACTGCATCAGGCCGGCCGCCGGCAAGAGGCGGAGATCCTGTACCGGCAGGTGCTGGCGCAGAAGGCGAACCATGCCGCCGCCGCGCATTTCCTGGGACTGTTGCTGCACCAGACCGGACGCAGCGCCGACGGGCTGGCGCTGATCGAGCAGTCGGTGCGTCTGCAGCCCGGTAATCCCGATTTCCTCAACAATCTCGGCACCGTGCTGCGCGACCTCGGCCGCGTCGCGGCCGCCGTCGATTATTTCCGCAAGGCGGTGACGTTGCGGCCGGACCAGTTGGCGGCGCGCGACAATCTCGGCTCGGCACTGAAGCAACTCGGCCAGTTCGAGGGCGCCGAAGACATCTATCGCGGCACTATCGGGCGCAACCCGTTTCATGTGCGCGCCCGCATCGGCCTTGCCGAGACGCTGCAGGAGGCGGGACGGCTGGACGAGGCGATCGCGGTGTTCCGCGAGGCGCTGACGATCCGGCCGAAGGACGCCGACTTGCTATACGGGCTGGGCGTCGGGATGATGGAGAAGGGCAAGCTGGATGAGGCCTCCAGCCTTGCCCGGCAGGCGCTGGCGATCGATCCCGCCATGGCAAGGGCCTGGCTGCTGCTGACCCAGGTCAAGCGGCAGACCGAGCGCGACGCCGAACTCGCCGGCATGGAGGCGCAGCACGCCAAGGCGCCGCAGGGAAGCCTGGCGCGCATGCAGCTCTCCTTCGGCCTCGGCAAGGCCAATGACGACCTCAAGGACTATCCCCGCGCCTTCGACTATTTCGCCGAGGGCAACGCCATCCGCCGCACTGGCATCGAGTACGACCCGGCGAGGACGCGCGACGAATTCGAGGCGATGAAGGCGACCTTCGACAAGGCGTTCTTCGAAAAGCACAAGCCAAGTTCGATCGCCGACGACACGCCGATCTTCGTCGTTGGCATGCCGCGTTCCGGCACCACGCTGGTCGAGCAGATCATCGCCAGCCATCCGCAGGTCTATGGCGCGGGCGAGCTCAGCATCCTGAAGACAGCGGTCGGCAAGCAGTTCCCGCTCACCATGAAGGGCGGCTTTCCGCAAGGCATCGCCGACATGCCCGACAAGGCCTTTGCCGAGGCCGGCGAGGCCTATCTCGACATGCTGCATGCCCGCTATTCGGGCTTCAGGCATGTCACCGACAAGATGCCCGGCAACTTCCTGCTGGTCGGCTTCATCCATCTGATGCTGCCGCATGCGAAGATCATCCATTGCGCGCGCGACGCGGCGGCGACCTGCCTGTCGATCTACAAGGTGCATTTCCGCGGCGACAGCCACCGCTACGGCTATGATCTCGGCGAGCTCGCCGACTTCCACAATCTCTACACTGACATCATGGCGCATTGGCGCAACGTGCTGCCCGGCGTCGTGCACGATGTGCGCTATGAAGATTTCGTTGCCGACCAGGAAGGGCAGACGCGGGCACTGATGGCGCATCTCGGCCTGCCCTGGGACGACAAGGTGCTGTCCTTCCACGAGACTGACCGTCCGGTGCGCACGGCCTCGGCCGCGCAGGTGCGCCAGCCGATGTATCAGGGCTCGGTCGACCTGTGGAAGCGTTATGGGGACAGGCTGAAGCCGCTGCTGGACAGGCTGGCGTAGCGTGCTGGTCACCGGCCGAAGCATCTCAGCTTCGTCATCCTAGGGCGAAGCAGGAGCACAGCTCCGTCGCGAAGACCCTAGGATCCATTCCGTGACCTCGATCGAAGGATGCAGCGGAGCAGAATTCTGCACCGTTGCAGCGCCTTTAGGTCACGGCATGGATACTATGGTCTGCGCCGCGTCGCTTCGCTCCTTGCTCCGCCATAGTATGACGAAGCGATGGCTCAAAGCTCAATGAACGTCTGGAAGCCGCCAAAGATCATGCGCTTGCCGTCGAAGGGCATTGTCGGCCAATCGGCCTTCAGCCGCTCGTCGACCATTATCTTCGCCATCACTTCGTCGCGCCGTTTTCGCGACTCGTAGACAACCCATGCAAAGACGACGACCTCGTCATCCTTGGCCTGCACGGCGCGCGGGAACGAGGTGAGCTCGCCATAGGGCACGTCGTCGCCGATGCATTCGACATAGGAAAGCGCGCCGTACTCCATCCAGATGGCGCCTGCTTGCCCAGCCATCTTCTTGTAGGCGTCGAGATTTGCCTTGGGGACGGCGAGAACGAAACCATCGACATAGGACATCGTGCTTCTCCTATGCCTTCTTGACAGGCGCGTTCATCGCCCATTCGACACCGAACGGATCGCGCATGTTGCCCCACTGGTCGCCCCAGAACATCACCTGCAGCGGCATGACGACCTCGCAGCCGGCGTCGACGGCGCGCTTCCACCAGGCCTCGATGTCGTCGCTGCCGAGATGGAGCTGCATCGTGTAGCCCTGCGGCTTCACGGGCGACATGCCGTGCTCGGGATAGAAGTCGGAGATCATCAGCGTCGAGCCGTTGATGTGGAGATGGATGTGCATGGTGCGGCCCTGCTCATCCGGCGGATAGAAGAACACCTGCTCGGCGCCAAAAGCCTTCTTGTAGAATTCGGCAGCCTTGAAGGCGCCGTCGAGCTGCAGATAGGGGGTCAATCCGCCGAGCACTTTCGCTGCCGGCTGAACGGGGGTCTGGTCGGTCATAGCTTGCTCCTCTTTGCGTTTTGGTCTGACCTTGCGAACCACAGGACGAACGAGGCGGCCGCGATCCTACACGGGTCTCGGATTTTTTTAGAACCGCCGAAACCGCGCCGGGCTGGTCGCCCGTCAAATCACCCTGGCCGAGCAGGTTGCCGCGCGGGCGCGACGGCTGTTCTGCACGTCGAAGATTTCCGGAACGCCGATGTCCTTGCGCAGTTCGGCAGGCAGCGAAAGCAAGATACGCTCGCTGCGGTAGCGGGCGCGCGCCGCCGCGTACCGGGTTGCGATGCGACCGATGGATGACAGGACCGACATGATGAATTCTCCCTGGTTGATGCCGGCATTATCGTGTCGGCATCCCAAGGACGTGGCGCATCCCGGCGATCCGACAGGTCGTCGGGACTTTTTTGTCGAGCTACCTCAACCGCCCGTTTCGGCGGCCGCTCGGAAAAAATCCTCGGGGTCGTCGACCTCGGTCAGCCGCCGCTTCTCGATCGGCCAGAAGCGGTTGCCGACGGCGCGGATGAAGGCGCGGTCGTGCGAGGCGAGAACGCAGCTCGCCTGATGCGCTAGCAGTTCCGTTTCCAAGGCTTCTTGGCCATCGATGTCGAGGTGGTTGGTAGGCTCGTCGAGCAGGTAGAAATTGGGATTGGCAAGCCTGAGCGCCAGCATCACCAGCCGCGCCTTCTGCCCGCCCGACAAGAGCCCGATCCGGCGCGCCTGCATGTCAATTGCGACGCCGGCGCCGGCGAGCAGCGAGCGGGCGCGCTGCTCGCCGATGTCAAATCTGCGCGTCACCATCACCAGCGGCGTGTCGTCGCCGCTCATGCCCGACAGAGCCTGGTCGCTGTAGCCGAGTACCGTCGACGGCGTCACCTTCACGTTGCGCGCGCTTTCCGGCTCGGTGACGGCGTTGCGGAGCAGGGTGACGAAGCGCGACTTGCCGACGCCGTTGCGGCCGAGCAGCACGATGCGGTCGCCCTGGCAGATGTGGCGCTTGCCGGTCCGGAACAGCAGCGTGCCGTCGGGCGTTTCCACGGCCACGTCGTCGAGCGTGATCAAGACCTTGGCGTGCGTGCCGCTGTTGGCGAGCCTGAGCGCGCCCGCCGAGCGCTCGCGATGCGCCGGCTGGGCCGCGTCTTCCAGCTTCTCCGCCCGCTGGTTGAGCTGCTTGGTCTTGACGGTTAGCAGGTCGCTGCCCGAATTGATGCCGATGTTGTTGAGCTTGGCCGCCTGGCGGCGGAGTTGCTGGGCGACCTTCATGTCGCGCTCGAACTTGCGCGCCGTCGAGGCATCGACCTCATCGAGCGCCTCGCGCGCCCGCGAATAGGGCAGCGGGAACACCCGCGACTGCTCCGGGCGCAGGAACAGCGTGCGGTTGGTGGTGGCATCGAGGAAGGCGCGGTCGTGGCTGGCAATCACCACCGGCACCTCGCGCGGCAGTCCGATGAGCCAGTTTTCCAGCTGGCCGATTTTCGCCAGGTCGAGATGGTTGGTCGGCTCGTCGAGCAGAAGCACGTCCGGATCGGTGACCCAGACG
>NZ_RZOJ01000146.1:0-12775 GCF_003998845.1 Mesorhizobium sp. M4A.F.Ca.ET.022.05.2.1
ACCGAGCGCCGAGGACCTGGCCGAGCGGCGCGAACGGATGGACCGCGTGCTCGGCGCCGTGCTGGCCGAGCCCGACGCGGGTTTTCGCGTCGTCGGCGTGCTCTATCAGGAGTTTGTCGTCCGCTGCCGCATCGAGGGGCTGGCCTCGGTCGTGCCCGACCTTGCCGAGTTCCGCCGAATGCTGACGCGGGCGCGGGCCGGCCTCGGCTCCGAAATGGCGGAGGACGATGCCTGGCGCGACGTCTCGGTGCGCGCCTCGCTGCTGCCCGAGGACATGCAGGGCGTCTTCATGATGATCGCCCGCGCGGCCAAGGAGGGCCGGCCGTGCCCGAGCGACGCGGCGATCGCGCGCGCCTATGGCTCGCACTCGCTGCGCCGCGCGCGCCGCCTGCTCACCTATATCGAGGAGCAGGGCCTGATCGTCTGCCAGCTCGACGGCACCGGCCGGCGCACGGTGACGCTGGTCGAGCTCGCCTGGGCGACGGCGCCGGGCGATCCGAATGCGGAAGAGGCGGAGCTAGGCGTTTCGTGACGAAAACAAGGCCCCTTGCGGGGCCTTGCCTTATTACCCACCGAAGCTAGCGCCCTGCCTATTTGCCCATCAGCTGCTTGGCGTTCTCGGCGGTGATTGCCGTGGTCTCCACCGTCACCGTCGGCTCCACCGAGGTCGCGCAGTCGAGCAGGATCTTCTTCGACATCTCGATCGCTTCCTTGGCGCCGGTCGGATACGTGAAGGTCGCCGCCCAGTCGCCCTTGGCGACGGCCTCGATGCCGCCGGCCGGACCGGGCAGGCCGTCGGTGCCGATGATCTTGACGTCCTTGCCGGCGCCCTTGGCGGCCAGCAGCGCGCCGGCCGCCATCATGTCGTTCGAGGCGTAGAGCACCTTGATGTCGGGATGCGCCTGCAGCATGGCGGCAAAGGCGGTCTGGGCTTTATCCGGAACCCAGTCGGCGGCCTGCTCGGCGACGACCTGGATCTTGGCGTTCTCCTTCACGCCGTCCTTGAAGCCGTTGAGGCGCTCCACCGCCGGCGTCGAGCTCGGCAGGCCTTCCAGCACCGCCGTCTCGCCACCGTCGGGCAGCAGCGTCTTTGCGGTGTATTTCCCGGCTTCGAGCGCGATCTTGTAATTGTCGCCGCCGATGAAGGCCGTGTAGTCCTTGCCCGGGTCGCCGACCGTCTTGCGGTCGAGCTCGATCACCGGAATGCCGGCATCCATGGCGCGCTTCACGGCCGGCGTCAGCGGCGCTGCTTCGAAGGGCGAGATCAGCAGGATATCAACCTTCTGGGTGATGAAGTTGTCGACCTGCGAGGTCTGCGTGTTGACGTTGCCGGCGCCGTCGGCGATCTGCAGCGTGAACTGCGGAACGTCCTTGGCCGCGGCCGTCAGTTCGTCATTGACGTGCTGGCGATAGGGTTCGGCGTTGTTGGCCTGCGAAAAGCCGATGACGAACTGACCGTCCTTGGCGCAGGCCTTGACCAGCGGCTCGGCGGCCTGTGCGCTGCCGGCGATACACAGGCCGGCGCCTGCCAGAAGCGCGGCCCGAAGGACGCGCGATCCTCTCAACGTGGTTTTCATGCTCACTCTCCTCCTCGTCTGGCCGGGGGCGGACAGACCTGTTTGGTTCAGTCTCGGGGGTATGCTTGCCGCCAGCCTCCTACCTGCCCAATCCCTCGCGGCGGCGAACGAGGGATTGAAGCACTGCCGCCAGCACGATGATCGCGGCGGTCGCGAGCAGCTGCGTGGCGGGGGTGATGTTGTTGAGCTGAAGGATGTTGGCGAGCGCGCCGAGCATAATAGTGCCGGCGACGGTACCGACCATCGAGCCGGCGCCGCCGAACAGGCTGGTGCCGCCAATGACGACGGCGGCAATCGCCGTCAGCTCATAGCCCATGCCGTCATTGGCGCTGCCGAAGTTGAACTGGCCGGCATGCACGATGCCGGCAAGTGCGGAGGCAAAGCCAGTGATGGCGTAGACAGAGATCTTCACCATCGACACCGGCACGCCGGAAATGCGCGCGGCGCGCTCGTTGCCGCCGACGGCAAAGACGTAGCGGCCGAAACGCGTGGTGTTGAGCACCACCGTGGCGATCGCGGCAAAGGCGATGAAGACGATGGTCGCCACCGGCACTGTGTTGTCGAACAGCCGCTCGCCCAGCACCGCGAACACCGGCGGCGCCAGGCCCGGACCCTCGCCATAGGAGATGTTGATGTATTGGTTGCCGGAAACGATGAGCGCCAGGCCGCGCGCCGCCTGCAGGCCAGCAAGCGTGACGATGAACGGTTCGAGCCGGAAGCGGGTGGAGATCGTGCCCTGGACGATGCCGAAGACGATACCCATGGCGAGCACGGCCAGAATGGTCGAGATCAGTCCGAAGCCGCCGGAGATCATCATGGTCGCGGTCACCACGGCGGAGAGACCGAGCACCGCGCCGACCGAGAGGTCGATGCCGGCGGTGATGATGACGAAGGTCATGCCGATGGCGATGATGCCGGTCTCTGACACGGCGCGCACGATGTTGGCGATGTTGTCGGGGTTGAGGAACAAGATCTCGCCATGGCGCCTGGGCGAGAAGATGACGCCGCCGATCGCCACCAGCACCAGGCCGATCAGGCTCTGGAAGCGCACGATGATCGCCAGCGGATCGACGCGCCTCGCCGCAGGAGCAGCGGGTACCGAAGGGCTTGAAGCTGCCGGGCTCGCCGCCACCGAAATCTTCTGGTCCGACATCAGGCCTCCCTGCCGTTTGCCGCGGCAAGCACGGTGTGCTCGTCGACGCCGCCAATGAATTCCGCCACGTTGCGCCCCTGGCGCAGCACCACGATGCGGTCGCAAAGTCCAATCAGCTCCGGCATCTCGCTGGAGGCGACCAATATGCCGAGCCCCTGCGCCGCGAGCGCTCTCAGCCGCGCATAGATTTCGCCCTTGGCGCCGACGTCGACGCCGCGCGTCGGCTCGTCGAGGAGCAGCAGGCGCGGGTTGCCGAGAATTTCCTTGGCCAGCACCACCTTCTGCTGGTTGCCGCCCGACAGCGCGCCGACGGATATGTCCGGGTTCTTCGGACGGATGTCGAACTGGCCGAAGGACTGTCTCACCGCCTCGGCCTGGCGGCGCGGCGACATCAGGCCGGCCGGCGAGATGCGGCGGATCACGGACATCACGAGGTTGAGGCCGACGGCCATTCTCAGCATCAGGCCGCTGCCGCGCCGGTCGTCGGTGACGAAGGCGATGCCGGCCTTGCGCGCCGCGTCGATGGAGTCGAGTTTCACGGGCCTGCCGTCGACTGCGACCTCGCCCTGCCAGCGGCCGGCGAGACCGGTGCCGTAGAGCGCGGAAAGCAGTTCGGTGCGCCCTGCTCCCATGATGCCGGCCAGACCGACGATCTCGCCCTCCCTGACCTCGAGCGAAATGCCGCTCGGCGGCTGCCAGCCGGCGCTTTCCCGGGCGAGCCTGAAGCTGGCATCCTTGAGGCGGAGCAACGTCTTGCCGGCGCTTCTGGCGCGTGCGGGGTAGAGTTCATCGAGCGAGCGCCCGACCAGGAGCCGCACCAGCTCGGCCTGCGGCGCGTGCGGCTCGGTGACCCCGGCGACGCGGCCGTCGCGCATCACGGTCACGCGGTCGGCGATCTCGGGCACTTCCTCCAGACGGTGCGAGATATAGACGATGCCGACGCCGGTCGCGGCGAGCTTCCTCATGATGTCGAACAGACGCTCGACCTCTCCGACGGTGAGTGCCGCCGTCGGCTCGTCCATGATCAGCACGCGCGAGGCATAGGACAGCGCCTTGACGATCGCCACCACCTGGCGCTGGCCGATGGAGAGGTCGGCGACGAGACGCGCGGGGTCGATGGCAAGTTCGATCGCTTCCAGCCGCCGCTTCGCCTCGCGGCGCATCGCCGGCACGTCGAGCAGGCCGCCCGGTCGCATCAATTCGCGGCCGAGGAAGAGGTTCGCCGCGACATCGAGCGAGGGCACCAGGTCGAGTTCCTGGAAGATTGTGGCGATGCCGGCGGCCTGCGCCTCGCGCGGGTTGTTGAAGGTGACCGGCTTGCCGTCGATCTGGATTTCGCCCTCGTCCGGCGAGTAGACGCCCGACAGGAGATTCATCAGCGTCGATTTGCCGGCGCCGTTCTCGCCGAGCAGCGCGTGGATCTCGCCCGGCTTGAGATCGAAGTCGACGCCGCGCAGCGCCTGCACGCCGCCGAAGCGTTTCACCGCACCGGTGACCGAAAGCAGCGGCGCGCTCATCTCGGCCTCGCGCAGGACTGGCGTGCCTGCAGCCTTGCCTGCAGCCGCACGGCACGCGGCGCTGCGTGGCTGGAGGCGATGCGCTCGCTGAGCAGCGCCGCCGCCTGGCGGCCGATCTCGGTGCAGGGCTGCTCGACCAGCGTCAAACGCGGCTCGAAGCAGTCGGCCCATTCGAAATCATCGAAGCCCGCCAGCGACAGGTCGCCGGGGATCGAAAGACCCTTCTCGCGGATGGCGCGGACTGCCCCGATCGTCGTCATGTTGTTGCCGGTAACCAATGCGGTGGGCGGCGTGGCCAACGACAAGATCGCATGCGTCGATGCCGTGGCGCTCGCCGTGTCGACATTCTCCGGCGAGACATAGTGCGGCAGGCACTCAAGTCCATTGGCGGCGAGCGAGGCGCGGAACGCCTCGATGCGCTCGCGCGTGGTGGCCAGCCCCGGCTGGCCGGCAATGTAGCCGATGCGCTTGTGGCCGAAGGAAGCGACATGGTCGATGAGGGCATGCATCGCCGTGTCGTTCTCGACACCGATCTGGTCGAAGCGGTCGTCAGCGAACCGGTCGATCAGCACGCAGGGCAGCTTCTTCTCGGTAAGATAGTCGATCGCGCGCTCCGGCGAGCCCGACGGCGCCAGGATCACGCCGTCGACGCGGCGCTGGTGGAAGGCGCGCACCACCTGAAGCTCGCGGTCCGGGTCTTCCTGCGTGTCGGACAGAAACACCATCAGGCCGAGCCGCGCACATTCGGCCTCGACCGCGCAGATGATGTCGGTGAAATAGGGATTGGAGATCGCCGAGATGGCGAGCCCGACGCTATTGGTGGTGGACGCCTTCAGCGCGCGTGCCAACTCGTTGGGCTGGTAACCCATCGTGGCAATGGCATCGTTGATCAGCCTGGCCTTCTCGGGCGAGACGAAGCGGGTGCCGTTGACGACGTGCGAGACTGTCGAAACCGAGACGCCGGCGCGGCGCGCGACCTCAGCCATTGTCGGCATGCGTATGGAGTGCCCGCAAGCGCTCCTCCCTTGTATGCGTTTCCCAACCGCTCTTCGGCGGATTTCTTAGAAACCATAGAGACATCGAAACGTTTGCGCAATCGATTCGACAAAGCCCGCGACAAATTTTGTCGCGGGCTGAAAACTTGGAGATCAGGAGGTGAAAGCCAGCCAGGCCGTGCCGGCGAAAAGCGTGACCAGGGTCAGCGGCAGGCCGACCTCGAAGAAGGCGGAGAAGGAAAGCTCCTTGCCCGCCGCCTTCGCCTGTTCGGCAACGATCAGGTTGGCAACGGAACCGAGCAGCGTGAAATTGCCGGCGAGCGTGGAGCTCATCGCGACCACCAGCCAGGCGCGCTCGGGGTTCTCGAGGCCGGGAATGAAGGGCCTCAGCGCCAGCACCGCCGGCACGTTGCTCATGACGTTGGAGAGCACGGCGGTGAAGCCGGAGAGCCGCCAGACATCGTCGAGCCCGATGTTTTTCGCCCAGGCGATCATATCGGGCGTCAGCAGCGTCTTTTCGGCGCCGGCCACCACCACGAACAGGCCGGCGAACATGAACAGCAACGGGCCGTCGATCTCGCGATAGATGCGATGCGGCTTGATCGCGCGGGTGACGAGCAGGAAGGCGCCGGCAATCAGCGCCGCCTTGGCAACGGCAACGCCGGCGAAGAACGCGACCGCCAGCACGACGCAGACGACTACCGCCTTCAGTACCTGTCCCGGCAGCATGCGGCCGCGATAGACTTCGGGACTGAGCTCCACGGTGCGGGAGAATTCGGCGCGGTAGACGATGCGCAAGATGACGATAACGGCGAGAAGACCGAACAGCGCCACCGGCGCGAGCGCGGCCGAAAAGGCCGGATAGGAAATGCCGGACAGCGCGCCGATCACCATGTTCTGTGGGTTGCCGGTGATGGTGGCGACACTGCCGCAATTGGAGGCGGTGCAGGTGGCAATCAGATAGGGAACCGGGTTGCGGTTGATGACGCGCGTGACGTGGACGACGATCGGCGCCATCACCAGGCAGATTGCGTCATTGACCAGGAAGGCCGAGAGGACGCCGGTCAGCAGCGTCACCATGACCAGGAGCATGAACGGCGCGTGCGCATGCTCGATGGCGAAGCCGCCGAGCGCGCGAAAGGCACCCGAGACCTTCAGATGCGCGACCACGATCATCATGCCGAGCAGCAGCGTGATGGTGTCGAAATTTATGGCGCGGTAGGCGTCCTCCATGCTGATCGCGCCGACGGCGATCATGGCCGCGCCACCGAGCAGCGCGATGCCGGCGCGGTCGAGGCGCAGGCCCGGAAAGCGGCCGACGGCGACACCGGCATAGGTCAGGATGAGGATCAAAAGTGCCGCCGCGCCAGTCCATGTCATTGGCAGAAGTTCCGTCCGAGCTCGCCCCTGCCCGGCAGATTCTGCCCGGCGGCATTCTTCGCTCCACCTTTAGCAAGCGCGCGGCAAAGCGAAAGCGGTTGTGCGGTTGAAACTTTTCGTGCGACCCGACGATAAGGCCGCGGCGTCCGAACAAACAGGCGGGTTTGCTCAGTGGCTAGTCTGCGACCGGCTTGCCCTCGGCGCTATCGTCGCGTTCCGGCTCCAGAATTCCAAACTCCTGCGATTTCAGCCCCTGCTCGGCCTTGAGGAACCCTTCCGCGGCGAGGCCGCGCCGTAGCAGTTCCCGCACGGCCGCCGACCGGCTCGGCATACGCTTTTCGAAGCGCCAGTTTTCCAGTGCAGCCAATTCGTCAGCCGTCAGCATGATCTGGAGTCGTTCAGGTCGTTCCAGTTCGCCCATTTGTGCCTCCGCCAAGACCAAAATGCAGTGAGTTAGTATCTGGCTCACTATCAGCAAAGTTAGGATTTGGCGCACATGCCGTCAAGCGCGACTGATGGGTGATCGGCGCAAAAGCCCAACGATGCGGACAAGACATCGACCAAGCATTCAACAAACTATACTAACTAATTGATTTTATTTCAATATTTTTGACATTATGCTTGCTATCGCAATGTGCCGGGCGCATGCTCGAAAATGAGGAAAAACGCCTCACCGGAAGGCAACTGCCATGCGCGACAGCTATTCAAGCCAATTGCGGGAAGACCTCAACTCCCTGGTCGTGGCGGCGATCCATTCCACGGGCGTGGTCAATGTCGCTATCGTGGCTGAGCGTGTGCGCCTGCGAAACCTCGACGAAAACGTCGCGCGCGAAGACCTCGAATATATGGTCGTGCAAACAGCCGAAATGTATGGGGCAGCCATGGAGTTCGATTGCGCGCTCGTCGTCGAGGTGGCTGAGGGACCCTGTCCGGCGCCGGTTTCCGAGTAAGGATTGGATTGCCAGCGCGTGGTTTCGGCCGGCCGCGCCGTCAATCCATCTCGTCAAGAGAGTTTTTCACGTATCGCAAAGGCGCTTCAAGCTTCCAGCGTACACCGTGCTCGCCGAACTCCAGCTGTCCGGTACCGCCCAGCGCCTGCGGCGCGATCCGTTTCAGCACAACCGAGCCGAATCCGCGACGTTTCTCTCCATCCAAGGGCAGTCCATCGTGCTCGTGCCAGACCAGGCCAAAGACCTCCTCGCCATTCGCTCCGGTGGTTATGGCCCATTCGATCTCGACCTGCCCGACCGGGTGAGACAGGACGCCGTACTTTGCCGAATTTGTCGCCAGTTCGTGGAAGGCGATGCCGAGATATTGGACGGCGTTCGGCTTGAGCATGATCACCGGCCCCTTTGCCGACAGGCGCGACTGCGCCGCGAAGACCCTTACCTGCGCCTCGACCAGCTCGGCAACCGTCGCGCCGCGCCACTCAGCATTGACAAGCAGATCGTGCGATTCCGAAAGCGCCAGGATGCGTTCGCGTACCTGGTCCAGAAAGACCTCCGGGGTGCTCGCCTGCTTGCTCGTCTCTCGGATCATCGAGATGATGACCGAGTACTGGTTCTTTACGCGATGGTTGACCTCGCGCATGAGCAGGCGGATGCGCCGTTCGCTCTCCTTGTGAGAGCTGATGTCGCGCGCAATCTTGGACGCGCCGACAATCCTGCCGATGCCGTCGCGTATCGGCGAGACTGTCAGCGAAACGGGAATGCGCGTGCCGTCCTTGCGCTGGCGCACCGTCTCGTAGGACGGCACGACCTCGCCGGCGCGAATGCGGGTGATGATCGAGACCTCCTCGTCCAGATAGTCGGGCGGAATAAGGATCGTCACCGGCCGGCCGATCGCCTCCGCCGGCGTGTAGCCAAAGAGGCGCTGCGCCGCGTCGTTCCAGCTGGTGATGATGCCGTTTATGTCCTTTGAAACGATCGCATCCATCGATGACTCGACAATGGAGGCAAGCCGCGTGCGGGCTTCGTCCGCCATCGTCTGCGTGCGCAGGTCAAGCAAGGTGGTGATTGCGCCGATCGTATCGCCGGCCTCATTGCGAAGCAGGACGGGATGCGCGCTGAATGGGATGAGTTCTCCGTTGGGCCGCTCGGCTATCGCCCGCCCCCAGCGAACGTCCTTTTCTTCGCGCAAGGCAATGGCCATCGGGCATTCTTCATGCGCCATCTTGCTCCCGTCGAGATGACGCAGCTTCCATGACCCGCACCACCGATCCTCGTTGAGCACGGGACGATGCCCCCAAAGTTCGGCCGCGGCTTCGTTGAAGAAAGTGATGAGGCCCTGCTTATCGGTGGTGTAGACGGCGACTGGCAGCGCCCGCAGCAGATCGACGGCATGGGCGCCTGGAAGCCCGATGCCGCCATGTTCAATCGTATCCACCGACCCCCTCGCCTTTCGATACCGCAAAATTAACTCGACAAGGAATGCGCGTGAGGGATTTCGGTTCCCCGGCAACGCGTCGCCGGCCGGCCGGCGATCGCCAGTTCCCGGCTACGCTTGCAGAGTCGTCAAGGGCGGGAACTGTCTGCCACCTCCAAATGAATATGTGAGGGAACCATCACCAGCGCGAGCGGTTCCCCCAAAAGTCGCGACACGACGAAACTGCAACCAAATGGAGACAGCCATGACCATGAGAATCCTCGCAGCCGCCATGCTGACGCTTGGCCTCGGTACATCGGCGATGGCCCAGACCGCCGGCGACACGGCCGGCTCAGGCATGGTCGACGGCAGCGGAAAATCGGTCGTTGTCGACCCCAATGGCCCCAATACGGTCGACCTGAACGACCCCGATGCCGTCGATCCCACGCCGACCTACAGCATAGACGGCATGGCCAGCCCGTATGCGACGAGCCCGACCCCCGATCAGAACTGCCCTGTCGGGCCGCAGGGCGCGCAGCCTGACGCAAGCGGGACATCGCCCGGGACAAGCGCGCCGACGGTGAACGACAACCACTGCGGCAAGTAACCGGCGCATCGCCGTTCGGCGGCCGCGGACAACGACTTCGCGGCCTCCGCCGGTTCCCGCGGGGGAACCGACCTTGCAGCAGCAGCGTTTCCAGGATGTATTGAGTTCCGAAACAACCTGGGAGAGAGGACGTGGCTCTATCGGCTCTCATCGGCATCCTGATCACCTTCCTGGTGATCATCCTCGTGCTCTTCCTCGTCCAGCGCCTGCCGCTCGACGGCCGCACGCGACAGATCGCGCAGATCGTCGTCATCATCATTGGCATCATTTCACTGTTGAAGTATCTGGCTGTTTTCTAGCCCTTCCCGAGGGGAAGATGTCCAGCCGAGGCTCCCCGATGAAAACCAGTTCGATCGCATGGATTGCCGGCACGATGCTGCTTGCCTTCACGGCCACAGCCCACGCCCGCCTCGATACCCGTACAATGAGCTGCGAACAGGTGCGGTCCCTGATCCAGGGCCATCGCGCGGCCGTGCTGACCACGGGACAGAACACCTACGACCGCTATGTGCGGCAGTACGGCAATGAGTGCGACTGGCCTGAGGTGCCGACAGCCGCCTCCGTTCCGGCGCGTGACGGCCAGTGCCGCGTCTACCGCTGCCAGGAGCCAGTGTTCAATTTTCCCAACTAAATATGGCCTCGTCGTTCTCGCAACGGATGCGTGGAACCGTTGCCCTTCGCGCGAATTGATTCGGGGTCGAACATTTCGACGTGTTGTCGCGGCCAGCAGAGCGGCGCGAACCAGGAGGAACAGCCATGTCCAGCGATATCAGGCGCAGCGGCAGCTGCCTGTGCGGCGGCGTCCAGTTCTCGGTCACCGGCGAGCCGCTTCGGGTCGGACTTTGCCATTGCAAGGATTGCCGCAAGACCAGCGGATCGGTCTACCAGGCTTTCGGAATCTGGCCGCTTGAGGCGTTCGAGACGACCGGCATCGTCAGCACCTATGGCGGCAGGAGCTTCTGCCCGACCTGCGGCGGCCGTGTCACATCGGTCGGCGAAGAGGAGGCCGAAGTGATGCTTGGCAGTCTCGATGTGGCGCCGACGGAGCTTGAACCGAAATACGAGTTGTGGACGGTGCGCCGAGAGCACTGGCTGCAGCCCCTGCCCGGCGCCCAGCAGTTCGGACACGACCGGACCGAAGGCGAGGCGGCTGACGAAGGCGAAGCACGCATAGCCGCGGAGGGCGACGGGGAATCGGCCCGCAGCGCAGCCTGAACCTGCAGCCAGGATGGCCAACTTGCATTTTGCAACCGATGGTCGGTTTGCCGCGGGTACCATGCTCAGTTAAGATTCGACTTGCGGTGGACCTATTGGAAACCGCTTTGGCCGGCGCGGCTCAGGCAACGCTCCCAACATTGCCGCGTCGGCCTTCCAGAATCGAAGGACGCGCGGTATGTTTTCCGGGCCGGGCGGTACAACCTTTGATATTGTATTACGACTCACATAGCTTGGTTATCTAGTGAAGTACCAAGTTATGGTTGCGCTACCGGCCCAGACATTCTTTCGATGAAAGAAAATTCGCTCAAAGTTATTTTTTTCAGTGCGTCAACTACGCCACCCAAGTAGCAGACAAGCTGACGCATCGTGATTTTGGGCGGTCTTGTACAAAAGGCCACCTTGTTTCTTTTGGTTCATGTTACATACTGTTGCGAATCTTGAAACCGAACGGGGCGGTTTTCATGACTGCGGTACCTGAAGGGGGGCGCGGCGATCATCTGCGATATCCTCCGATCGACGGGTTCTGGACCTGGGACATCAAGCGAAACCGTGTCTACGGTGACGCCAACCTTTCCGACTATTTCGGGCTCACGCTTGAGGAATTCTCCCATGGCGCGCCACTTGAAAGATGCATGGAAAGCATCGAGGCCGAGGATCGGCTCCGGGTCCATGTAGCGATTCGCCGGGCGGTGGAGCGCAGGTCGAGTTTCCGGGAGGTCTACAAAGTCCGTTCGGAAAAGATGGGCCTTCGCAAGATCCTGGCGGTCGGCCAGTGCTTTGTCGACAACCTTGGAGAAGCAGCTCTCTATCCCGGCTGGTTCGTCGATCTGGCACAGGAGGAGGATACAGAGGAGGCCTCCTTGCGCGAAATCCACCGGCATATCGAGCAGGCCAAGGAAATCTCGCAATCGATCGGACACACCCTGCTCTTCTACCTGCTCGACAATGCCCAGGAAGAGGTGCAACTGCGTCTTGGCGGCGGATCGAGGAGGCGCAAATCGTCCTAGCGCGCACCCTAGCCTCTGGGCGGCGTCCTGCCTTGCTTGCTGATTTCGGCCGTCACCATGCGGGCGAAATGCGACTGCGGCGAGCGACGTTCGAGCAGTCTGGCGCGTTCGAGCGCCGTATCGCCGTAGAATTCGACCAGCACCGCGGCTGCAGTGGCCGCGTCGGCCTTCAGCTTGCCGATGTCGGCCTGTTCGCTATGCCTCGAGGGGCCGTTCCTGGCGATCACGTCCAGCATGGCTTGCAACTTTTCAGGAGTGCTGCCCTCGTCTTCGTGCATCGTCGCGGTCCGATTGGTCGCGCAAAATATCGACATTTCCGAGGAATGTCCAACAGCTTCGTTGATCGCGCAGGGATACAACCAAATACAGCTTCACCGCGAGTCTCTCCACAATCTTGATGCAAGCAACAGTCAGCCACACTTCCCACGCAGACATTGGGGGCACCGATGGACCAGCCGAGCAAAATGGAAAACCTGCAGTTCGCGCAGGGGATCTTGAGGGAACTGCGCCAGAAAGCTGAAGCCGATGGCGAGAAGCTTCTGACCTATCTGATCGACATGGCCTATCTCGAAACCAGCGACCGCATCCGCGCGCACTGGATCGGGAACCATGAGAGCGACGGCCGCCGCGCCAAGGGCTGATGCATGTCGACCAAAAGTGCGTAGCGGTTTTGGGACGAAGATGCATCAAACATTAGCTTGAGCGCGTTCGGTCAGGCAGGACGCGCCCTAGATCGGTCCGTGGCCCGCTGCCAGGATCTGGAAACGCAAGAAAGCCCGCCGTGCCTTTCGGGCACGACGGGCGCAATTGGCAGGATTGGCGGTCCGGGCCGAGTTGTCGACACAAGCAAGCCCGCGCCTCTCGCAGAGGACGCGGGCCCGGATCGGGATGCCGGCCCGATCAGGCAGCATACCTTTGCGCGCTGCCGGAACATGAACTCTTAGCGTATGCTAATGT
>NZ_RZOJ01000147.1:0-12767 GCF_003998845.1 Mesorhizobium sp. M4A.F.Ca.ET.022.05.2.1
GCGACGCGGCGGTCGCGGTCGAGACCGCCAAGGACTTCATGAAGCGCAAGCACAATGTGCGGGCTTCGGCCTGAGCCCAGCCGCTTGGCAACGACCAATGAAAAAAGCCGCGCCTTGCAGCGCGGCTTTTTTGTTCCCAGATTCTGGAAGACCGTGGATTAGGGATTCTTGACCGTGTCCTCGACGGCATTGGCGGTCGATTTGACGTCCTTGCCGACCCCGCGGATCGTATTGGCGCAGGCCGAAAGGGCGAGCGCGCAGGCAAGAATGGCGACGGGGCCAAGGCGCGACAGTTTCATGGACGGTGTCTCCCTCGTTCTGTAGATTCGAAGATAACGCAACCAAGTCGGTTTGGCTGGTTCTATGAGTGCCGTGCGAAAAGCGCAACCCGATCAAGGCGAAAGGCTGCTCGTCATCGCCTGCGGGATGATTGCGCGCGAAGTTCTGGCCGTCAAGCAGCAGCTCGGGCTCGATCATCTCGACCTGACCTGCCTGCCGGCGGAGTTCCATTTCTATCCCGACCGCATCCCGCCGGCCATGGACAACGCGATCGAAAAGGCCAAGGCCGAGGGCTACCGGCACATCTTCGTCGGCTATGCCGACTGCGGCACCGGCGGCATGCTCGATCGCATCTGCGAGAAGCACGGCGTCGAGCGCATGGCCGGGCCGCACTGCTTCGCCTTCTACCAGGGCATGGACGCCTACGCGAAGGTCGCCGACGACGACATGATGTCGTTCTACATGACCGATTTCCTCTGCCGCCAGTTCGATGCCTTCTTCATGAAGCCGCTGGGCCTCGACAAGCATCCGGAGCTGATCAAAGACTATTTCGGCAATTACCAGAAGCTGGTCTATATCGCCCAGACCGACGACCCGGAACTCGACAAGGTCGCCGAGAAGGCGGCAGCTCTGCTGGGACTTGCCTATGAACGCCGCCCGACCGGCTATGGCGATCTGACGACGGAACTGGCCGAAGCCGCCGCTTTCGGCTGACCTGCTGATCAAGAGGGGAAATTCGATGCGTTTCCGGGCTTTGCTTCCGTCTGTGAGTCTGGGTGTCTGCCTGATCGTGCCGGCTCACGCCGACGGGGAGGTGCAGAAGCTAATCACCGCCGCCGACAAGGCGCGGCTCGGCAAATATGGCGAGACGCGCAAGGCGGCCCTCGACGAGGCGAAGGCCGGCGATCCGGCCGAGGTCAAGCAGCTGGATAGCCTGCTCGCCAAGCCGCTCGTCGCTTTCTCAGACAAGGACCTAACCGGCAACTGGAAGTGCCGCACCATCAAGGCCGGCGGCTTGAGCCCGCTCGTCATCTACGGCTGGTTCAAATGCAAGGTGAGCGATGACGGCTCCGGCTGGAGGCTGGAAAAGGTAAGCGGCTCGCAGCGCACCAAGGGCCGCTTCTTCGACGACAGCGAAAAACGCGCCATCTATCTCGGCTCCTTCACCGTCAACGAAGATCCGGCCAAGCCCTATGGCAGCGGCCCGCAAAGCGACCAGGTCGGCTATGCCTTCCGCAACAGCGCCAGCGAATGGCGCATTGAATTCCCCGCACCCTACTACGAATCGAAGCTCGACATAATGGAATTCAAGCGCTGATTCCTTCCGCCGATCGGGCCGTCACCAAGGATTAACCCGGCCAGCCTAGCATGCCGCGCGTTTGCGCAGGCCGCTCCCATCCGGGCGCGCCGGGCGCTCCGACACCAGGTGTTCCCTAGGGGCGGCACGAACCATGGCAGCGCCAATGGCAGATCCACGACCGATCGTCGTCGTCACCGAGGGCGGTCCGCACATCTGGGCGATCGTCAACGCCATCGCCGACCGGCTGGGTCCTGTCAGCGTCATCGTCGAAACACCTGAATCCAAAAAGCAATTGCTTCTCGGCCGGGCTCGGCGTCAAGGCTGGATCTCGGCCATCGGGCAACTCGGCACTATGGTGCTGACGCGGCTCGGCAAACGCTTGTTTTCCGGCCATGCGGCACGATTGATCGCCGAGCAGAAACTGGAGACCGAACCCCGGCCCGGCCAGACCAGAATCGACGTCCCCTCGGCCAACGCGCCAGAGTCCCTTCAGGCGATCGCGGACATCAAGCCAGGCGTAGTGCTACTTGCCGGCTGCCGGCTGCTGTCGAGGCAGACGCTGGCGAAGATGCCATGCCCGGTGCTCAACTATCATGCCGGCATCGCACCCAAATATCGGGGCATGAACGGCGGCTACTGGGCGCTGGCCTCGGGCGACACGGGCAATTTCGGCACCACCGTGCATCTGGTCGATGCCGGCGTCGACACCGGCGGCGTGCTGAGGCAGGCCCGCGGCAAGCCTGAACCGGGCGACACCATCTCAAGCTACGCGCTGCGGCAGGCGGCGTTCTCGCGCGACATCTGCGTCGCAGCGGTCGGTGACGCCCTGGCGGACAACCTCGCTACATTCGATCCCGGCCTGCCCTCGAAACAGTGGTACCATCCGACGATCTGGTACTACCTTTGGACCGGCTTGACGAAGCGCATCTGGTAGCCGGCCGGCCACTCTATTTCACCTTTCTTTTTGCGACCTCCAATAGCGTCGCTTTTGAATGCGCGCGCGTCGTCCCATAACAAGCGGCCCCAGTGCGCATGCGGCAATGCTCGCAGCTTCGAGGAGTGAGAATTCATGGCCGATCTGATCGTCGTCTACTGGCGCGACATCCCCGCCCAGGTCATCGTCAGGAAGGGCCGGCAGAACGCCAAGCGCGAACTGCCGCTGCGCTTCACCGAGGCGATCGACATGTGCGCCATGCGCACTGGCGCCGGCGGTACGGACGACTATCTGGCCGAATGGCGCAAGGCCGACCCGGTTCCGGTCGGCGACGACATCGAAGCCGAGGTCGAAAAGGCCTTCCAAGAGCTCGACACGAAATACGACCGCGAGCGGCTGGTCGCTCTGGTCAAGGCGGGCGGAAAAGAAAATGTCTGATAAGCAACCGACCGTTACCCAGGCCACCCTGGTCAAGAAGGCAGCGCCGAAATCCGACTACAAGCCGGCCGACGTATCGCCGCAGCGGCGCGTCCAGCGCTCCTTCGCGGTGAGATTATGGTCGATCCGGCACTCGCGATTGCTCGAATGGTTCTACAGCCGCTTCGCCGACGTCTTCCTGCTGCTGCATCCCTTGTGGAAGGGCATCGGCTATGGCCGCGTCGAGGCCCCGGTCAAATTCGTCGAGAAGCGCGTCAAGGGCTTCATGTTCGACTGCCGCATGTGCGGCCAGTGCGTCTTGTCCTCGACCGGCATGTCCTGCCCGATGAACTGCCCGAAGCAGTTGCGCAACGGCCCATGCGGCGGCGTGCGCGCCAACGGCAATTGCGAGGTCGAGCCCGACATGCCTTGCGTCTGGGTCAAGGCCTGGGAAGGTTCGCGTAACATGGTGCATGGCGACAAGATCCTCGACGTGCAGAAGCCGGTCGACCAGTCGCTGCGCGAAACCTCCGCCTGGCTGCGTGTCACCGCGCAAGCGGCCGCAACCCGCGAGGCTGCCCAGAATACGCCTAAAACCGGAGCCTCCGCATGACCATCCGCCAGCGCGACGAGAACCCGGCCGGCATCCACCTGCCGCTCGATCCCCTGCCCGGCCATACTTCGCGCGGCCGGCTGGAGCGCGTGCTAAGGCGCGGCGAGTTCGCGGTCACCACCGAGCTCAACCCGCCCGACAGCGCCGATCCGGAGGACGTCTATAACCGCGCCAGGATTTTCGACGGCTGGGTCGACGCCATCAATGCCGTCGATGCCTCCGGCGCCAATTGCCACATGTCCTCGGTCGGCATCTGCGCGCTGCTGACCCGCATGGGCTACGCCCCGATCATGCAGATCGCCTGCCGCGACAAGAACCGCATCGCCATCCAGGGCGACGTGCTGGGCGGCGCCGCGATGGGCGTCGCCAACATGCTCTGCCTTACCGGCGACGGTGTGCAGGCCGGCGACCAGCCCGGCGCAAAGCCGGTGTTCGACCTCGATTCGATGTCGCTGCTCGAGACCTGCCGCATCATGCGCGACAACGGCAAGTTCCTGTCCGGCCGCAAGCTGACGACGCCGCCGCAGATCTTTCTAGGCGCCGCCGTCAATCCCTTCGCCCCGCCCTTCGATTTCCGCCCGATCCATCTCGGCAAGAAGATCGCCGCCGGCGCCCAGTTCGTGCAGACGCAGTACTGCTTCGACGTGCCGATGTTCAAAACCTTCATGCAGAAGGCGCGCGATCTCGGCCACACCGAAAAGGTCTTCATCCTGTGCGGCGTCGGGCCGCTGGCCTCGGCCAAGACGGCCAAGTGGATCCGTTCCAACGTGCCGGGCATCCATATCCCCGACGCGATCATCAAGCGGCTGGAAGGAGCGCAGGACCAGAAGAAGGAAGGCAAGCAGCTCTGCATCGACATCATCAACGAGGTGAAGGAAATTCCGGGCGTCGCCGGCGTCCATGTGATGGCCTACCGGCAAGAGGAATATGTCGCCGAGATCGTCGATGAATCGGGCGTGCTGAAGGGCCGCCAGCCCTGGAAGCGCGAAATCCGCCGCGACGACCAGCTGGTCGCAGAGCGGCTCGATCACATTCTGCATGACGAGATTACCGAAACCCAGGTGGACATGGTGAAGACCGCGCATTGAGAGCCCGGGCGATCACCATTCGCTTGAACGAAATCAGATAACGATATAAAGAACTCTTTATATCACGACGGAGAGATTGCATGACCCGCACCATCGTCGCGTCGGCGACCAGAGAAATCATCATCGGCTTCGACCAGCCCTTCTGCGTGATCGGCGAGCGCATCAACCCGACGGGCCGCAAGAAGCTCGCCGCCGAAATGGTGGCCGGCAACTTCGAGACCGTCATCAAGGACGCGCTGGAGCAGGCCGCCTGCGGCGCCACCATGCTCGACGTCAATGCCGGCGTCACCGCCGTCGACCCCAATGCCACCGAGCCGGCGCTGCTGGTGCAGACGCTGGAGATCGTGCAGGGCCTGGTCGACCTGCCGCTGTCGATCGACAGTTCGGTCACCGCTGCCATCGAGGCGGCGCTGAAGGTTGCCAAGGGCCGCCCGCTGGTCAACTCGGTCACCGGCGAGGAAGAGAAGCTCGAAGCGATCCTGCCGCTGGTCAAGAAGTACAACGTCCCGGTCGTCGCCATCTCCAACGACGAGACCGGCATCTCGATGGATCCTGACGTGCGTTTCGCCGTCGCCAAGAAGATCGTCGAGCGCTGCGCCGATTTCGGCATTCCCGCCCATGACGTTGTCGTCGACCCGCTGGTGATGCCGATCGGCGCGCTGGGCGATGCCGGCCGCCAGGTGTTCGCGCTGCTGCGCCGCCTGCGCGAGGAGCTCAAGGTCAACACCACGTGCGGCCTCTCCAACATCTCCTTCGGCCTGCCGCACCGCCACGGCATCAACGCCGCCTTCATCCCGATGGTGATCGGCGCCGGCATGACCTCGGCGATCATGAACCCGGTGCGCCCGCAGGAAATGGAAGCGGTGCGCGGCGCCAATGTGCTGAACGGCACCGACGAGAACTGCACCAACTGGATCCGCACCTACAAGGACTACAAGCCGGCCGAAGGCGGCCATGCGGTTGCCGCTCCGGTGGCGGTCAACGCTCCCGGCGAAGGCGCCGGCAATGGCGGCCGTCGCCGCGGCGGCCGCGAAGCCCGGATGGCCAGGGGATAAGCGCGCAATCGTGAACTCGCCTGCCAACATCACCGATCCGCTCGTGCTGTTCATGCCGTCCGGCAAGCGCGGGCGGTTTCCGGTCGGCACGCCGGTGCTCGACGCGGCGCGTCAACTCGGCGTCTATGTCGAAAGCGTCTGTGGCGGACGCGCCACTTGCGGGCGCTGCCAGATCGAGGTGCAGGAAGGCAATTTCGCCAAGCACAAGATCGTCTCTTCCAACGACCACATTTCGCCCAAGGGCGCCAAGGAGGAGCGCTACGAGCGCGTGCGCGGCCTTCCCGAGCGGCGGCGCCTCTCCTGCTCGGCGCAGATCCTCGGCGACCTCGTCATCGACGTGCCGCAGGACACGGTCATCAACGCCCAAACCATCCGCAAGGATGCCGACACCAGGGTGATCGCCCGCGATACGGCAGTGCGCATGTGCTATGTCGAGATCGAAGAGCCCGACATGCACAAGCCGCTCGGCGATCTCGACCGCCTGAAGATCGCGCTGATGAAGGACTGGGGCTTCAAGAGCCTCGAGTTCGACTTCTACCTGATGCCGCAGGTGCAGGGCATCCTGCGCAAGGGCAACTGGACCGCCACCGCCGCCATCTACAAGGATGCCGACAGTGATATCGCGCGCGTCATCGCGCTGTGGCCAGGCCTCAAGAACGAGGCTTACGGACTCGCCTGCGATATCGGCTCGACCACCATCGCCATGCATCTGGTGTCGCTGCTGTCCGGCCGTGTCGCGGCCTCTTCCGGCACATCGAACCCGCAGATCCGCTTCGGCGAGGATCTGATGAGCCGTGTCTCCTATGTGATGATGAATCCGGACGGCCGCGAAGGCATGACGGTCGCGGTGCGCGAGGCGATTTCCAGCCTGGTCGACAAGGTTTGCGCCGAAGGCAATGTGCAGCGCAACGACATCCTGGACTCCGTCTTCGTCGGCAATCCGATCATGCACCATCTGTTCCTCGGCATCGATCCGACCGAGCTCGGCGGCGCGCCCTTCGCGCTCGCGGTCTCGGGCGCGGTGCGCATCAAGACCTCCGATATTGGCCTGAAGCTCAATCAGGGCGCCCGCCTCTACATGCTGCCTTGCATTGCCGGCCATGTCGGCGCCGACGCGGCGGCGGTGACGCTGTCGGAAGGCCCACACCGCCAGGACGAGATGATGCTGATCGTCGACGTCGGCACCAATGCCGAGATCGTGCTCGGCAACCGCACCAGGGTCGTGGCAGCCTCTTCGCCCACCGGCCCGGCCTTCGAGGGCGCGGAGATTTCCGGCGGCCAGCGGGCAGCACCGGGCGCCATCGAGCGCGTGCGCATCGATGCCGAGACGCTGGAGCCGAAATACCGCGTCATCGGCTCGGAACTATGGTCCGATCAGCCGGGCTTCGCCGAAAGCGTGCAATCGACCGGCGTCACGGGCATCTGCGGCTCCGGCATCATCGAGGTGGTGGCGGAGATGTATCTCGCCGGCATCATCTCGGAAGATGGCGTCGTCGACGGGTCGCTCTCCGCGCGCTCGCCGCGCATCATCGCCAACGGCCGCACCTTCTCCTATGTCCTGAAGGATGGCGAGCCCCGAATCACCATCACCCAGAACGACGTACGCGCCATCCAGCTCGCTAAGGCGGCGCTCTACGCCGGCACTAAGCTGCTGATGGAAAAGCAGCACACCGAGCATGTCGACCGCATCCATTTCGCCGGCGCTTTCGGCTCCTTCATCGATCCCAAATACGCCATGGTGCTCGGCCTGATCCCCGACTGCGACCTCGACAAGGTCTCGGCCGTCGGTAACGCGGCCGGCGCCGGCGCCCGCATGGCGCTGCTCAATCGCGGCTACCGCCGCGAGATCGAGGAGACGGTAAGCCGGATCGAGAAGATCGAGACCGCGCTGGAGCCGAAATTCCAGGAGCACTTCGTCTACGCCATGGCCCTGCCGAACAAGATCGACCCGTTCCCGAAGCTGTCGGCGGCGGTCAAGCTGCCGCCCAGGAAGACAGTCAGCGAGGACGGCATAGCCGGCGACGCGGCGCCACGCCGCCGTTCGCGCGAGGGTCATGCGGCAAGGCGCGGCCGAGGCTAGCGGCCTCTCGCCGATCTTCAGACTTTTCCATTTTCATTTGCATGCAAATGTTTCCGGATCGCCCGATCCGGAAACCGAAATGCTGTTTTCGTGAAATCCGCTGGAAACGCGCAAGGCGCATTTAGGCACCCATCGAACGGCAGGCCGGAAATGTCTTCCCGCCGCCGCTTCCGGAGGAAAACACCATGTCGATGTTCGAAAGCCTCGGCCGCTATGGGGTGGCCATCAAGCATGCGCACAACAGGAGCAAGTCTATCCGGGCGCTGAACAGCCTGCCCCTCGACATCCAGAAGGACATTGGCTGGCCGGCGTCACCGCCGAATGATCCGCAGGCCGTGCTCGCGCAGCTGCTTCTGGGATCGGCGCGCTGATGACCTTCGCCGACAAATACAAGCTGCTGGCCAAGCGCCGGGGTCGTGGCACGGCTCCGGCTGCCGGTGACAACAAGTTGCGCGTGGCGTTGCTGCCGCGGCGCTGAACCTGGCAGTCGCCGGATCACACAAGCGTGTTGTGTCGAGCGCAAATCTTGACATTTGCGGGCAAGGTACGATCTTCCGAACAGAGGGGAAATTCTCTTAGTCGGCTCCGGCCGAAGTCCGTGTGTCGGCATGCCCAGTTTCAAAAGCCACGTCGTTTCCTTTGTCCTCAGGCATAGCCGCAAGAAGGCTTTTTCCAGTCCGGAAAACCTGCAGCGCTGGATTTCTTACGCCCGCAAGACCGAGGACCATCATCCGCCGGCATCGCTGCGTCATCGCCTCGACATTGCCGAGCGCCGCGTCAACGGATTTCCCGTCTACGAGATCGCGCCGAGGGCCGGCGAGCGAAAGCGGATCCTCTATCTGCATGGCGGCGCCTATGTCTTCCAGATCACCTCCTATCATTGGGGGCTGATCGTCGAGATGGCCGAGCGGCTGGGCTATGGTATCACGGTGCCGATCTATCCGATCGCGCCCGAGCACGATTTCCATGACATGTTCGGCATGGTCGGCGAGGTCTACCGGCAGATGCTCGGCGAGACGGGCGCCGAAAACATCGCCTTTATGGGCGATTCCGCCGGCGGCAACATGGCCGTGGTACTCACCATGATGGGCGCCGAGAAAGGCCTCCCAGCACCATCGCGCCACGTGCTGATCTCGCCCGGCCTCGACATGTCGCTCTCCAACCCCGAAGTGTTCGAGGCCGAGCGTAACGATCCGTGGCTTGGCATCGCCGGCGGGCTGGAGGCGATCCGGCTCTACAGCGCCGGCATCGATCGCGCCGACTGGCACATCAGCCCGCTCTATGGCGACCTTTCGGTACTGCCGAAGACGCTTCTTCTGACCGGCTCGCACGACCTGCTCAGCCCCGACAACCTGATCTTCGCCGAGAAAGCGCGCGCCGCCGGTGTCGAGGTGGAGGTCGTCTACGAAGAAGGCATGTTCCACGTCTGGCCGCTGATCGAGATGCCGGAGACGCGGCGCGCGCGCAACAGCATCGTCGCTTTTCTCAGCAGTGATAAAACCACTCGTCAAGCAGAGAGCGAGGCGATCACTTGGTCCGTCAGGGCTTCATCAAGTGGGCCATTCAAGACCGGATTGGCCAACACATAGATCGCTTCCAGTATGTCTTCATGTCGATCTGGCTGGTAGTCGATATCTTCCCTGCATTCGATCAGGTCCGCCCACGCCTCCACGTCCGCAGCAGTGAGTTCTCCTGACTGGAACCGTCGGAGCACGCTCAAAATATGGTCAGTGGTCAGGACAACCATCGGCGTCTCGGACCAACCCAAGTCACTCATCGTTGCAGCCAGAACATCAATCGGCTTTCCGCACGTGACAAGATCGCTGAGCACCGAAACGCGACTGACAGCAAGGCTCATCAGAACTTTCCGGTTTCCCGGAACAGCTCGAAAGTCGCGCGGATGTGGTCGGCAACCGCCTTCACCGGCGCGCTGGCGTCGGGCGCCACCACCATGGCGAGATTGTAGGTGCCAATGTCGGGCATGCCGTCCTTCGGCCCGAGCTCGACCATCTCGTTGCCGAGGAAGGATTTGGGCAGCGGCGCGACCGCGAGATCGGCCATGATCGCGGCGCGCTGGCCGGCCGTGTGCGCGCTCATATAAGCGACGCGATAGTTGCGGCCCTCGCGTCCCAGCGCCTCGAGCGCCCCTGCCCGCCAGATGCAGCCCTCTTCCCACAGCGACACCGGCAGCGGTTCGCGCAGATGCGCGCAGCCGCCCTTGGCGCCGGCCCAAACGATCGGTTCGGTCAACAGCACCTCGGCACCCAGCGCGCTGGTCTTGTAGGAATTGGTCAGCAGCGTGATGTCGAGCGCCCGGTCGTCCATGCGCCGGCGCAGATTGATGCTCTGGTCGATGGTGACATCGACCGCGATCGAGGGATGCGACTGCGCGAAACGCTTCAAGACATGTGGCAGCACGCGCTCGCCATAATCGTCCGGCGAGCCCAGCCGCACCACGCCGACAATGTCGGGAATGATGAACTTCGACACCACCTCGCGGTTGATCGACAACAGCCGGCGGGCATAGCCGAGCAGCATCTCGCCGTCCGTCGTCAGCGTCACCGAGCGCGCGTCGCGCGCGAAGACGGAGCGGCCGAGAATGTCCTCCAGCTTCTTGATCTGCATGGAGACGGCCGAAGGCGTGCGGAAGACGGCCGTAGCGGCGGTGGTGAAGCTGCCGGTCTCGGCGATCGCAACGAAGGTGCGCAGGACATCGAGATCGAGCAGCGGCAGCGGGTGATTGAGTGGGGCGTTCATCGGGATCAGCCTTCAATTTTTCTGATGTGAACGATCATTCCATTTCGTTTGATTGAACTCCAGTTTGGGAGGATAGTCAACTCCATCGAAGCAGGCTGTTGCCAAAAGCAGCCGTGAAACGACCGCGGCACAGACCTGCAATCGACATGAAATGAAGCTGAAACAGACCTGACGCAACGCTTCCGCCGGCCAACTCCCGGCGCAACGCAAAGGAGAATGAAATGTCTATCCTGTCGTCCCTCGGTCGGTTTGCGACCGAATTCAGCGCGGCCCGCGCCCGCTATCAGACCGAACGCGCCATCCACGCGCTGCCGATTGAACTGCAGAAGGATATCGGCTGGCCGGAAGCCGCCGATGCCAAGACCGGCGCTCGTCTCGGTGTCGGATCCTGGGCCGGAGCGAAGTAAATCGTGTGTATCAAAACCTGAAGGCCTGCCCGGCGGACCCAGCCCGGCAGGCCTCTCTATTTTGCCCAACCGGCTGTTTTGTTTGCATTCAAATGATTTTTCAAAGCCATGCTACAGCTGCATGACGCATATGAGCCAATCGCATAACGCCGCATTTTTCGATTTAACGCCTTGTAAACAATCGTAAATCCTGGGCGCATTGCCCAAAATTGTCGCAATCGGTGTCGCTTTTCATAACAAGCGCTTCGTTTTTGCGATTTAGTTTTCGTTCGCACAAGCCTATATCAACGCCAGCAAACGAGCTGCCCCACTCCATCACGCGAAGGCGACCCGTCTGAGCAACCGAATGGAGATGATTATGAAGCTTTTTGCCCGCCTCTTCGCCCGCCGCGAAACCAACCTGACGACCGCGCTCGAGCGCCAGCGCCTTTCGAAGACCATGCCTGGCCAGACCGGCGCCTTGGCCGCCGCGCGCCTCGGTTTCGTCGCTTGATATTGAGACTTACGCGCGGCGCCTCCCCGCCGACGCTGTGAAGTTAACCTCCCCGCCGCTTCGGCAAGACCGAAGCGGCGTTTCTTTTGCCCAGGGGCGGGTCTGCCCGCTCCGGTAGCACATCGGGCTCCATTCCCCAGGCAATTGCCCATTTGCGACCCATGTCGCAAATTTAATTGTCCCAAACCTCTCTACGCGATTGACAGGAATGGTTTTTCCTGATGTCGCTATGCTATTCGCGACATCCTGTTCGCGTCATGGCCGCGTGAGGTTTCCCGTGAATGCCGTAAAGCACCCGATCAAGAGATCGTTTGTGTTCTTCCTCGTTCCTGACTTCACCATGATCGCCTTCGCAACGGCGCTCGACCCGCTGCGGTCGGCCAACCGGATGCTCGGCTACGAGGCCTACAGCTGGCGCCTGGCCAGCATCGACGGCAAGCCGGTGCGCGCCTCGAACGGCGTCGAATGCGCCGTCAACACCTCGCTCGAGGAGGAGCGCAAGAAGATGGCCGGTCCGGACCGGCCCAACATGGCCATCGTTTGCAGCGGCGTCAATGTCGAGCGCTACCAGAACAAGTCGGCCTTCGCCTGGCTGCGCGAGGAATACAACCGCGGCGTCGCCGTCGGCGGACTGTGCACCGGCGCGCATATCCTTGCCGCCGCCGGCCTGTTGTCCAACAAGCGCTGCGCCATCCATTGGGAGAACCTGCCCGGCTTCTCGGAGGCCTTCCCGAAGGCCAATGTCTTTGCCGACCTGTTCGAGATCGACCAGAATATCTACACCTGCGCCGGCGGCACCGCGGCGCTCGACATGATGCTGAAGCTGATCGGCGACGATTTCGACGAAAGCCTCGTCAACCGGGTCTGCGAGCAGGTGCTGACCGACCGCGTGCGCAGCCCGACCGACCGCCAGCGGCTGCCGCTGCGGGCGCGCCTCGGCGTGCAGAACTCCAAGGTGCTGACCATCATCGAACTGATGGAAGCGAACCTCTCCGAGCCGCTGTCGCTGATCGAGATCGCCGACCATGTCGATCTGTCGCGCCGGCAGATCGAGCGCCTGTTCCGCACCGAGATGGGCCGTTCACCCGCCCGATACTATCTGGAGATTCGGCTCGACCGCGCCCGCCATCTCTTGATCCAGTCATCGATGCCGGTGGTCGAGGTGGCGGTCGCCTGCGGCTTCGTCTCCGCCTCGCATTTCTCCAAGTGCTACCGTGAGCTCTATGCCCGCTCGCCGCAGCAGGAACGCGTCGACCGCAAGCAGCTGCTGGCGGCCTAGGGCGAAGCGGTTACCCCACGAAGGCAAAGTCCTGCTCGCTCGTATGCAGCATGCATGCCAAGCTG
>NZ_RZOJ01000148.1:0-12707 GCF_003998845.1 Mesorhizobium sp. M4A.F.Ca.ET.022.05.2.1
GCCTTACATCGTGCACTGCGAAACAGGTTGGCCATCTACGAAATTCAGAACTGTGGAAGCCTGGCTACGGCTCAGGCCGAGGTTACTAGGCTGATCAGCGCTGAACGATTTGCGGGTGCCCGCTAGTGGCGCAGCGACGTTCGGCTTGCTCGCCGTAACGTCCGCTTTCAGGCGATGGCCAAGCTGGCCCCAACGGCAGAGATGAGGCGCAAAGCAGCCCTCACACTCGATGCCTCCCAAACTATCCTAAGGCCGAATCTACTGGCCCGCGCTATCCATAAGAACCCTCAGTTCAGGTTGAGGCGACGCGCAGAAAGTTCGAAAAGCTTCCAAGAACCAAAGACCAATTGGACGCCCCAGGCGGCGGCCCTTTTAAAACGCAAAAACCGCCCCGTTAGACCGGGACGGTTATTGATTTATGACAAAATTGGTTGCGGGGACCGGCTTTGAAGCTGCGAGCGGTTAAGGGCGAGGGCAATGGTCCTCTTTGGCGAAATGTGGCTTGGCCATCCAGTGCCTGGACGGTAAATTGGGTCTGCCATGAGGGTCACAAGGCCTGCTCGCCCCTATTGGCTTGACCTTTGAGTGCGGCGACCGGTAACGGCATGCAATAAAAACAAGCACTTGCCTTTAAGGCGGGCTAAGTCAGGCTTTCGCACAACAAGGAGATGGTGCCCATCCAAAAAGGACCGTCGATCAAGCCTGCGCTGCGGAATCGCCTCTCGCTAGCAAGGCAGGGTGCCCATCTGCTAGTCTCGCGATGTAACGGTCGGAGCTAACCCTGACGTCACTTTGCAATGGCAACCATCCGATTTATACGCTCCGACCGCCATTCACCGCAGACTTAGATCATCTCTCTTTTGGAAGTATCCGACAAGATGTAGATCCTGGTCGCTGCATAGAAGCCTGCCTGCAAAGCCGTGGGCACTGCACGTGAGTGCCGACATGAAAAGTGACTCCCTCTCCTATCCTCCTCGCGGCCTCTCACGCGAAGAAGCCGCCCGATATGTTGGCGTGGGCATAACCAAATTTGACCAAATGGTCGCTGACCACCGCATGCCAAAGCCGAAGAAGGTTGATAGCCGCGTGATCTGGGATCGCTTGAAACTCGAAGCCGCGTTTACGGAACTACCTGGAGACGATGAAGAGAATATCGTCGACTTCCTGTTGCAAGGGAATCATCTCAGGGAATAGATTCATTCCACCATGACCAACAAATATCCCGGCCTCTCCTCCTACACCGACCGCCATGGAAAACTTCGCTGGCGCTATCGGACGAAGGAGCGTGTTGTCAGTCTACCGGCGCCTAACCAACCCGGTTTCAAGGAAGCTTACCAAGCAGCGGTCGAGGGCCGGAAAGTCCCCAGGGCCCCTGTCGTCCAAATGCCCGGAGCTGCCCTGCCCGGCACGTTTGGAGCTGCTTTTCAACGGCTGAAAATCTCGGTCAAGTGGCTGGCTCTTGACAAGGCCAGCAAGCGCAAGAACACGCGGCTCATCGAAGAGTTTTTAGAACTGCGGGTGGTCCCTGATCACCCAGTCATCTGGCGGAACGTGCCGGTTAAGAACCTTCGACGCATCCATGTTGAAGAGCTTCTAGGCCGCTTCATCGCCACGCCCCACAAGGCCAAACACCTACTGGTCGGCATACGGAAGCTGGTTTATGTCGCGTTGCGCCAAGACTGGATCGAAATTGACCCCACAGGAGCGGTCGAGTGGCGTCCTGCTTATGCCGGCTGGAAAGCATGGTCGCGCGAGGCCATGGCGCAATTCGAAAAGCGTTGGCAGCTCGGCACCGCAGCGCGCACCTGCTACGGGTTGGCACTTTGGCTCGGCAACCGCCGCGGCGACGTCGCGGACCTGCGCTGGGATCAAAGAGTCACTCGTCGTGTGTTCATCGATGGTATCGAGCGTCACTTCGATGGGTTTGATATCCTTCAGGCCAAGAACAAGGGACGAACCGGCGGCAAGCGGCTTTTTGTGCCGATCACGCCGATGCTGTCTGAGATCCTGGATGCGGCCGACAGGCGCGGCGAGACCGTGCTGGTCAATGGCTATGGGGAGGCGTTCTCCGCCAAGTCGCTGACTGGAATGATGGCGCATTGGTGCAAGCTTGCCGGTCTGCCGAAGGGACTGACCCTCCATGGACTGAGAAAGTCGCTTGGCGTCTATCTGGCCGAGGCAGAGGCTTCGACCAGGCAGCTCATGGATGTGCTCGGTCACGACGACATCGATCATGCCGAGCTCTATTCGCGCGAGGCATCGCAGGTACGGCTGGCGGTCCAGGGGATGGATCGAGTCGTGCGTCTGGTCACGCGCAAGCCGATGCTTGGCGAACCTATTGGCGAACCTCGTGGCGAACCACCCTATAAAGCATTGATAGATAACGATAATGGTGGGCCCGGAGGGACTCGAACCCCCAACCAAGCGGTTATGAGCCGCCGGCTCTAACCATTGAGCTACAGGCCCCACGCGGCTGGCTTAGTGTTTTTCCTTCCTCGGCACAAGGCTTTCCGGGCGGGCTGGCAGCGATCGCCCAAATCAGCCCATATTCGCGCTCTAGTTGCCAGATGCGACTGGTTCGCAGACCGAGGAGATTTTCATGACCAGATGTCTTTTGCCCCTCATGCCCCTGGCGCTTGCTGCCGCCATCGCCTTGCCGGCGGCGGCCGGCGCCGCCGATTCGCAAGCCGCGCCCCGCATCGTCGTGTCGGGCGAAGGCCATGCGACCGCAGCGCCCGATCTCGCGCTGTTGACGCTCAGCGTCATGCGCGAGGCCAAGACCGCGCGCGCCGCGCTCGACGCCAACAACGACGCCATGGCCGCGGTGATCGCGGCGATGAAATCGGCCGGCATCAAGGACCGCGACCTGCAGACGGCGGGCATCCAGATCAATCCGCGCTACAACTACACCAACAAGCCGGACGGCAGCCAGGAGGCCGAGCTTGTCGCCTACCAGGTGACCAACACGCTTTCGGTGCGCATCCGCGACATCGACAAGACCGGCGATATCCTCGACAAGGCGGTGTCGCTCGGCGTCAACCAGGGTGGCGGCATTGCCTTCTCCAACGAAGACCCGTCCGCCGCTGTCACCGAGGCCCGCAAGAAGGCGGTCGCCGACGCCATGGCCAAGGCCAGGACGCTGGCCGAGGCCGCCGGTGTCAGCATCGGCCGGGTGCTGGAGATTACCGACCAGAACATCGCGCCGCCGCCGATGCCGATCAACGCCAAGGCCTTCGATGCCGCGGGCGCGTCGGTCCCGGTGCAGGCGGGCGAGAACGCTTACGCCGTGCAGGTTACCGTCACCTTCGAATTGAAGTGAGCGTGGTCCGGCCGGCTTGCGTCGGCGGGGCCGGACGCAGGTCCGGCCGGCTGTGACCGACCCCTGCTGCGCATGAAAAACCCCGGAGGACCAGTCCTCCGGGGTTCTTCTTGAGCCGCACCCTTCCGCCCTGGCGGAAAGGGGCTCTGCTAGGCGTTCAAGCCGGGGCCGGCTTGTGTTCCTTAGCGATAGATGATCGGGCAGCCGCGCACATTGGCGAATACCACCACGACGCGATCGCCGTACTGGCGGCCCATAACCTTGACCGTGCGGCGGCCGACATCGACGATGCGGACACGGTGCAAGCCCATGCGCTCGGCCTTGTCGAGCGCGCGCTCCGGCGAACAGCCCCGGCGCCAGCCGCGGTCGTCACGCCAATCGTTATCATCCGAGCGGTGACGGCGATGGTAGTAACCGTCATCGTCCCCGGTGTAGACGCCGAAGCGGGGATCCTGGTTGTTGCCGAAACCGAGATAGAGGCTGTCGGCATGGGCGGCGGGAATGGCGGCAAGCGTGCCGAGGCCGACCAGCGCCGAAAGGGCTGCCGTCTTGATCGTGTTGAACATCGTTTTCTCTCCTTGTTGAGGGCTCTCGCCCCTTGTGAGCCGATGGTGCGAGAATGCGCCTGCCTGTCTGAACCTTCTGCGAACCGTCCATTCATCTTCGGTTCATCCGGCAAGCCATCGGTTGTGAGCGGCCGGACCCCAAACGCCCCACGGCCCCGCCGGTTCCGGCCGAGGCCGATCCGGCGCGTGCTATTTCCTATCGGTTTGCGGCGAAAATCGGTTCAGGGCTCGTCGTCGAGCATATAGTCAAAATAGTCGTCCGGCTCGGCAAGGTCGGTTTCCTTGGCCTTGACCCGACCGCGGATCGAGATGCCGGCTTCGTGCACCGTCTCGGCGCTCCCCGAGACCAGCCTGTGCCACCAATAGAGGTCATGCCCCTCAGCTATCAACCGATAGGCGCAGGTCCTGGGCAGCCAGCTGATAGTGCGCACATTCTGCGGAGTCAGCCCAACGCAGTCCGGAACCCGGGCCAATCTGTTGGCATAATCGGCGCAGCGGCAGCTTTCGGCGTCGAACAGCCGACAGCCGACGCTCGTCCAGTAGATCTCGCCGGTGTCCTCGTCCTCGAGCTTCGACAGGCAGCACTTCCCGCAACCGTCGCAGAGCGATTCCCACTCGACCGGCGTCATCGCCTCAAGAGTCTTGGTTTTCCAGAACGGCGCACCCATTGCGCGGATGTGGCCCCGGCCGGCGCCAAGGTCAAGCGCGGCAGTGGCGTAAATGACACATGCATCATATGAAAAACACGAAGTTGCCTTCAAAACGCCGGTCAATCGTCCTTCGTTGCCGCTAATGCCCACACGTCGGAACCAAATCCCGATGATGAAAGTTTTGGGCAGGGATGGGACCCCACAAGGAGAATTTGAGATGAAACGCCAACCACGGATTCTGGCAGGCACCGCGATCGGCCTGCTGATGGCATCCGCGCCGTTGGGCGCGTACCCGCTGCAGGGCGGTGCCGTTTTCGGCTCCATGCAGCACGCCGCCGCGCCATTGATTCTTGCGCAAGCGAGCTGCGCCGAGGGGGAATCAGCCGAAGCCTGCGCGCAGAACCAGCAGGCTGAACCGGAACAGCCCAAGAAAAAGAAGCGCGAGCAGCAGCAGCAAACCGAATCCGCGCCGGCCGAGCAGGCCGCTCCCGCCGAGCAGGAACACAAACCACGCAAGCGCAAGGTAGAACAGCAACAGCAGCAAACGGAACAGGCGCCGGCCGAACAAGCCGCGCCTGCCGCCGAAGAGCAGCAGCCGCGCAGGAAGAAGCGCAACCAGCAGCAGATCGAAGCGGCTCCTGCCGAACAGATCGCGCCGGCGGACAACAACCGGCAGGACAACCTGCGCAAGAAGAAGCGCGAACAGCAGCAGCAAATCGAAGCAGCACCCGCCGAACAGCCCGCCGAGCAGGCGGCTCCGGCTAACGACGAGCAGCCGATCAAGCCGCGCAAGAAGAAGCGTGACCAGCAGCAGATCGAAGCAGCTCCAGCGGATCAGCCAGTTGAACAGGCGGCTCCGTCGAACGGTGAGCAGCCGCTCAAACTGCGCAAGAAGAAAGGCGACCAGCAACAGATCGAAGCGGCACCCGCCGAACAGCCTTCAGACCAGGTCGCGCCGGCAAACGACAACAATCGGCAGGACAATCTGCGCAAGAAGAAGCGCAAGCAGGATCAGCAGATCGAGGCTGCGCCCGCCGAGCAGGCGCCGGCCAAACAGGCGGCACCCGGCGAGCCTGTCCCGCAGACTGAACCGCTTCCCGTGCCCACCGAGCAGCAGGCAGCTCCCGCCCAGGGCGAACAGCCTCAGGACAAGAAGAAGCTTGGCAAGAAACTTGTCGGCGAGCAGCCGGTGACGGAAGAACAGCCCGCAACCGGCGAGCAGCCTGCCGCTGGCGAACAGGCGACCCAGCCCGCGCAGGGTGAAACCCCGGCCCAGGGCGAGGCCACGGCCAACCCGGACGAAGCGCCGCTTCTGGACAGCCAGAAGGACGCCCGACGCAAGCACAAGGGCGGTAAGGATCAGGCCGGCCAGAGTGCCGGCGGACAGACCACCGAAGGCCAGAACGCCGAGGGAGCCGGTCAGCCCGTTCGGCAGAACGGCGAGCAGGCGCAAGCTCCGAAGCCGGCTCCTGTCGATCAGGGACCGCCGCCAACCGACGACAAGTCGGCCCAGCAGGCAATCCAGCCTGAAAAGATCGTTCCGGTGACCGAGGAAAAAGGCACGCGCGTCGAGCGCGCGCCTGAAGAGGAAGACGTAAGCCGCCGTCCGCGTCCGCAAGGCGCCGACGTCCTCAAGCAATTCGGCGACCGCGTCATCATCCAATTCAACAACCAGACGATCGTCGAAAGCAACGATGCGCCGCGCATGCATCGCGGCGCCAGGAATGTCTACTATGAAGATCTGTCCGGCGGCCGCATTCGCGAAATCGTCGAGCGTGACAACGGCGTGCAGATCGTCACCATCCGCAACCGTTATGGCGACGTCATCCAACGTTCGCGCATCACGCCCGACGGCCGCGAATATGTGCTGAGCTATGTCGACGAGCGCTACTACCGTGATGTCGACGACTGGCGCGATCCCGGCGACGACCTGCCGCCGATGCGGCTCACCATCTCGCGCCGCGATTACATCCTGGATTCGGAGGATGTCGAGGACCCGGACGAGTACTATACCTTCCTCGAACAGCCGCCCGTCGAAAGGGTGCAGCGCCTCTACTCGGTCGACGAGGTCAAGCGCTCTGCCCGCGTGCGCGACATCGCCCGCCGCATCGACCTCGACACGCTGAACTTCGAGTTCGGCTCGGCGACGATCTCGGACACCGAGGTGCAGAAGCTGGAAGGCGTAGCCACTGCCATGGAGAAGCTGCTGAAGAAGAACCCGGCGGAAACCTTCCTGATCGAGGGCCATACCGATGCGGTCGGCACGCCCGAGGCGAACCTTGCCTTGTCGGACAGGCGAGCGGAGGCGGTCGCCGAGGCGCTCACCAATGCCTTCGGCATCCCACCCGAAAACCTGACGACGCAGGGCTATGGCGAGGAGTATCTCAAGGTCGACACGCAAGGGCCAAACCGCGAGAACCGTCGTGTTGCCATCCGCCGCATCACCTCGCTGGTGGCGCCAGTGGCCAGCGCGAATTAGCCCGCCGTTCCAGAAGCATAGTGCGGCTTCTGGATTCAGTGCGACAACAGCGCGCCCATCCCGATCCTGCCGGGATGGGCAATGCTCACAAGGGTTTGGGGCTCAAGAAGAATTCAGCTTCGATTCGAGCGAAATCATTGAATTGCCGGATTGATGTACCCAGATTCGGGAAAGGGCGTTCCCTGCCCTGTCCCGACTCCAGCGGGACACATGAGCCCCGCCGGCCCTCTCCGGCGGGGTTTTGTTTGACCTTGCGAACTGAAACCAAAAGCGGAACCGGCGCATGAAACGTCTCGAACTCGCGATCGAATCGATCATCCTCGCTTCGCGTTGGCTGCTGGTCGTGTTCTATATCGGGCTTGGCCTCGCGCTCGCCATTTATGCGGTGTCGTTCGGCAAGAAGCTCTACGAGTTCGTCCTTAACGCGCTGTCGCTCGGCGACACCGACACCATCCTGAAGATACTCGGCTTGATCGACGCCGCCCTGGTCGCTTCGCTGGTGGTGATGGTGATCATCTCCGGCTACGAGAACTTCGTCAGTCGCTTCGACGAAAATGACGGCAAGGTGCACTGGCTGGGCACGATCGATGTCGGCTCGCTCAAGGTCAAGGTCGCCTCGACCATCGTCGCCATCTCCTCGATCCACCTGCTTCAGGTCTTCCTGAATTCCGTCTCCTACACCACCGACCAGCTGATGTGGCTGACCATCATCCACCTCGCCTTCGTCCTCTCGGCGCTGATGCTGGCCTATATCGACCGGCTGATGGGTCTGGCCAAAGGCAAGAAAGTTGAGGACTGAGACCTCGCCCGCTGCCCGTCAGTAGATGGTTTTGATCTTGCTTTCCGTCCGGGCAAACACCTCGTCCGGCACGAAGAAGTCGCCGGCGAGCGGCCCTGTCGCGCCCGGCGAATAGATGGAAAAATCGCTGACGCCCTCGGCACGCAGCACCTCCTCGTCGATGTAGAAATTGCCGGTCGCCTCGCGCGATGGACGCAGGAATATCGCATGCGCTGCATCGGCCATGATGTCGGGCGAACGGCTCATCGCCGCCACCGACGCGCCGCCCAGAAGATTGCGCACCGCGGCCGTGTCGATGGTCGAGATCGGCCACAGCGAGTTGACGGCGATGCCGTCCTTGGCGAATTCCGCGCTCATGCCCAGCGTGCACATCGACATGCCGAACTTGGCCATGGTGTAGGCGACATGGTTCTTGAACCATTTGGCCACCATGTCGAGCGGCGGCGCCAGATTCAGGATATGAGGATTCTTTGCCAACTTCAGGTGCGGAATGCACATTTTTGAGACCAGGAAGGTGCCGCGCGTGTTGATCTGGTGCATCAGATCGTAGCGCTTCATGTCGGTCTCCAGCGTGCCGGTAAGCTGGACGGCGCTGGCATTGTTGACGCAGATGTCGATGCCGCCGAAGCGCTCCAGCGTCTTGGCGACCGCCTCGGCCACCTGCGCCTCCTCGCGAATGTCGCATAGCACCGGCAGCGCCTTGCCGCCGGCCTGCTCGATCTCCTCCGCCGCCGTGTAGATCGTGCCCGGCAGCTTCGGATGCGGCTCCGCCGTCTTGGCGGCGATCGTCACATTGGCGCCGTCGCGCGCCGCGCGCAGCGCGATCGCCAGCCCGATGCCGCGCGACCCGCCGGAGATGAACAGCGTCTTTCCCTTGAGCGACATTTTTTCTCCGCTTCCTTAACTACATCGCAGGCGCGAACCTTTGCGCGGCAGGCGACCAGAGCGCAAGGCCCGACCCGCCGCGAGCGGGTTACGCTGCGTAGGGTCCAGAAACGAGGTGAGGCGGAACAGGGTCTATTGAGATTCCGGTCAGGCCGAGTCGAGAATGGTGGCTTCCGAGAACCGGAGCGGAGCGTACTTAAAGTACGTGAGCACGCGCATGACCCCAAAATCGGTACGATTTTTGGAAAGGATCATGCGCAAAGTATGAGTGGTACGGCGTCCTTAGCGCGTCCAACAGGACGCGCGGCGCCGTAAAAGCGCAGGAAGCCGCCATTCGCAGGCCGGCCTCACCGGAATATCAATAGGCCCTCAGACCAGCACCAGCCCCTGCCGCATGGCAATGGCGATCGCATCGGTGCGGTTGGCGGCACCGAGCTTGATCAGGATCGCCGCGACATGGAACTTCGCCGTGTGCACGGAAATGTTCAGCCGTCGGGCGATCACCTTGTTGGGCGCGCCCTCGGCAAGGAGCGCCAACACTTCCGCCTCGCGAGGCGAAAGCGTTGGCCGGGCATGGTTTGTGTCGGCACGATCCTCGTCGAACGGATCGCTGTCATGGAAGGCCAGGTCCTCGTGCCGGCCGGACGGCCGGCCTGCGCCTGAGATGCGGTAGCCGGCGGCCGCGAGCCGCGCGGCAGCGGCGATCAGCAGTTCGTCAGACGCCGCCGGCAGCACGGCAAGCACGCCGTCCGCCGGCAGCTCGTGGCCGACGCCTCGGGACAGCAGTACCCTGGGAAGCGCGGGATCGATCGCCCTGCCCTCCAGGCCATCCTCGTCGACGATGACGACATCCACCGCCTGGCCGAAACTGTTGTCGGCCATCACTGGCAGCAGATCACCGGTCGCGCCCAAAGCCTCCGACAGTTGCTCGGCTCGCTCGGCATCGCCAAGCGCGATCAGTACGGTCAGCCGCCGCTCGGCCGCGGCCCGATCCGTCATCCTGTGATTTGCTATCGCCGCGACCGCCATCGATGCCCTCAGCTCAGCGGCTTCTCGCCGATGGTCACCGCGACATCGCGCGCCTCGCCGGCGCGCACGACGCCGAGCATCACGGAGGCGCCGGCACTGTCCGGCCCGAGCTTGCGGATCAGGTCGCGCGGACCCTCCACCGCCTCGCCATTCCATGCCACGATTATGTCGCCGAGATGCAGGCCGGCGGCCTTGGCCGGACCGTTGTCATCGAGGCTCATCACCATCGCGCCGTGAGTGTCGCTGTTGTGGACCGGATGCAGTCCGGCGCCGAGATAGCCTCGCGCGACATGGCCCTTCTCGCGCAGCGTCGTCACCGCCCGCTCAATCGTTTCGTAAGGCATGACCAACGCCCGGCGGCGCGGCCCGAACAGCAACATGCCGATCAGCGCGCCTTTCGCGTCCAGCACCGGGCCGCCTTCGAAACGGCCGCCGGCATTGACGGCCAGATTGATGCGCCGGTCGATCGTGCCGCCGCGCATCGAGCGCCAGGCCGGACCGACCTCGCCGACCGAGCCGAACACGGCAAGCGCCGCGCCGTCGCTGTTGCCGACGGCGACGGCGACATTACCGGGCCGCACCGCATCCGCTCTGGCGAGCGACGGCGCATTTGCCGCGTCGGCCGGCTTCAGTAGGGCGACCCCGGTCGAGGGATCGCGGCCGACAAGCTCGGCCTTGACCGTTTCGCCCGAAGTCAGCGTCAGCTCGATCTCCTCGCCCGCCTCCACGACTTCCTCGGCGGTGACGAAATAGCCGTCGCGCCAGTGGAAGGCGCTCGCTGTCCGATGATGATGGGTTGCAAGGCTCGCCGTCGCCGGCGCGGCCGCTGCCGCGAGATCGGCGATTGCGTCGGAAAATGCGCTCAAATTGAAGTCGCTCATCATGGTTCTCCTGGGTTTGCGGTTACCCAGATATCGTTCGACAGCGCGCCGGCCGGTACTCGCCTGATGGCCAGTTGGCCTCACGACTGGCCATCTGGTCAGGTCGCGGCTGTCGCAGCCGCTCCGCACATATAGTCACGATCAAGCCTGATATCACGGAGCCCGCTCATGGCCCTCGCCGCCGCCAAACTCCAAACCGACGACACGCTGCTCGACGCCTATTCGACGACCGTCGCCGACGCGGTCGACCGCATCGGCCCTGCCGTCTGCCGCATCGAGCGCATCGGCGGCGCGGGCGGCCATGGCTCCGGCTTCGTCATCACGCCGGACGGGCTGATCGTCACCAATTTCCATGTCGTCGGCGACGCGCGCCGTGCGCGTCACCATGCCGGACGGCGCCTCGCGCGAAGGCCGCGTGCTTGGCCGCGACCCCGACACCGACATAGCGCTGGTGCGCGCTGACGGCAGCTTCGCCGACGTCGCACCGCTCGGCGACTCCAAGCGCCTGAGGCGCGGCCAGATCGCGATCGCCATCGGCAATCCGCTCGGCTTCGAATGGACGGTCACCGCCGGCGTCGTCTCCGCGCTCGGCCGCTCGATGCGCGCCTCGACCGGGCGGCTGATCGACGACGTCATCCAGACCGACGCGGCGCTCAACCCCGGCAATTCCGGCGGGCCGCTGGTGTCGTCGGCGGGCGAGGTGATCGGCGTCAACACCGCCATGATCCACGGCGCGCAAGGCATTGCCTTCGCCGTCGCCTCCAACACCGCCAATTTCGTCATTTCGGAGATCATCCGCTTCGGCCGCGTGCGACGCGCCTTTATCGGCGTCTCCGCCGACACCACCAATTTGCCGCGCCGCGCCGCCCTTCTGTCGCAGGTCTCGAGCAGCACCGCCGTGCGCCTGCGCAGCGTCGAGAAGAACAGCCCGGCAGCAAGGGCCGGGCTGAAGGAAGGCGACATCATCGCCGCGATAGATGGCCGTCCGGTGACCGGCGTCGACGACCTCGTGCGCATGCTCGACGCCGAGCGCATCGGCCGCGAGACGCTTTGCACCGTGGTGCGGCGGACCGGCGTCAGCCAGGTCGCGGTGACGCCGGTGGCAAGAGTCAACTGAGTGGCAAGAGCTAACTGAGCGACCTCGCCGGGAGCGTCCGCGATGCGCTATTTGATCTCTTGCCCCTGATTGCCCAGACGCATCTTAAGCAAGGCAACCAGACTTGCCTGCATGCTGTCCTCGGCTTTGATGGGAGCCGTGTGTGGTCGTTCACGAAGCGCGACCCGCATGGCGTGGAAGCCAAGCGCGCGATAGGCCTCCATCTGCTCTTCCGAAAAGAACTGATCGCTCGTCGATTCGTGCGGGAAAAGCGGATACCGGCGCTCGTAGTCAAGGACGTAGTCGGGCTCGTCGCCGGTAACCGACGCCTTGACGTAGACAAGGATCCCTTCGACCGGATCATTCTCGTAGAGGATCTTGCCGACCGCGAAATGCCGCAAATGCAAATCCGATTCCGGCGGGACGATCTTGGTGCGGTTGGCGTCGCGCGCCAGCGCCGCATCCCTGACCGGTCGCCAGTCGAGCGAGATGCGCACGCCGAGATCGATCCGCGCGAAGCGTTGGACGTCGGTGAAGGCGCCGAAATTCATGCCGGCATCGGCCTCGGCGTCGACCACGATGATCAGCTTGCACCTGCGCTTGAGCAGTTGGTAGAGGCCGATATTGTCGATGTGGCCGCCATCGGTGATGTAGACCCGCGAACTGTCGGACCTCAGCTGCCCCGTCGCCTCCGCGAGCAGATATAGCCGCAGGATATCTTCCCAACTGCGCCGCGAGGGCCGCTTTCCAAGCGCAATCCCGCTCGGGTTGGGAAGCCAGAACCCCAGGCGCAGGTTGAGCAGGGCAAGCGTCGGCCCAAGCAGGCCGAGGCTGGTGCGACCCATGCTCGACGAGATGGCGGCGCCCGAAATCGCCGCCGCCGCCGCGAGGTCCAGTTGCCCCTCCGCCTTGGCCATCGCTGTCGAGGACGCATATCCGGTCGAGGTGCTGCCGACGAAATGTTTTGAAAACAGGAAGAATTCGGCGTTGCGCCCTCTCGTGC
>NZ_RZOJ01000149.1:0-12633 GCF_003998845.1 Mesorhizobium sp. M4A.F.Ca.ET.022.05.2.1
CTGAACCGGCGGTCGCGACGCGCCGGCAAGCCGGAGCCGTTTCCCCGCCTCGAAGCCTTGGACAGCTATCGTGTCCATGGCTCGCTTGCCGATGTTCCGACGACGGTGTTCGACTGCGAGGATCTGGTGGTGGAAAAATTCGTTCCCGAACCGGAGCCGGACGGCTTTGGAGCCCGCTTCTGGCTGTTTTGCGGCGAACGCGAACGCTGCACCCGCCACGTCTCGCCGCAAAGTCTCGTCAAGGGCGACGATACGATCCGCCGCGAACCTGTTCCGGTTCCCGACGAGCTTCGCGCGCTAAGGCGTGAACTCGGTTTCGATTATGGCAAGTTCGATTTCGTCATGCATGAAGGCAGGGCGGTGCTGCTCGATGCCAACAAGACCCCTGGGCGAGCCAGGAGCCTTTCGAGCTTCGTCGCCGCCGGCAATTCAAATCTCGCCGACGGCTTCGAAGGGCTGATCCGCCAGGTTACCTAGATATTCATCCCGCCCGATACCTCGATGCGCTGGGCGTTGACCCAGCGATTGTCCTGCGACAGCAGCGAGGCGATCATCGGGCCGATGTCGTCGGCCACGCCGGCGCGGCCGAGCGCGGTGACGCCGGCCACCATGCGGTTGATCTCGGCATTGTCGCGCACATGACCGCCGTTGAAGTCGGTGGCGATTGCGCCCGGCGCCACGGTGTTGGCGGTGATGCCGCGCTGGCCGAGTTCCTTGGCGAGATAGCGCGTGAACACCTCGATGCCGCCCTTCATCATCGCATAGGCCGACGAGCCGGGAGCGGCGAAGCGGGCCAGCCCGCTTGAGATGTTGATGATGCGGCCGCCATCGTTGATCAGCGGCAGCAGCGCCTGGGTGAGGAAGAACACGCCCTTGAGATGGGTGTTCATCAGCGTGTCGAATTCCTCCTCAGTCGTCTCGGCGATCATCTTGCGCAGGCCGGTGCCGGCATTGTTGACGAGATAGTCGAAGCGGTCGCGCTGCCAGGTTTCCTGAAGCGTATTCTTCAATGCCGCGGCGAAGGCAGGGAAGGTGGCGACGGCTCCCGCATTGAGTTGGAGAGCCGCGGCGCGGCCGCCGGCGGCCTCGATCTCGGCGACAGCCGCCTCAGCTTCGTCGGCGCGCGAGCGATAGGTGACGATGACGTCGACACCCTTGCGGGCGAGGTGGAGCGCGGTGTTGCGGCCGAGGCCGCGGCTGCCGCCGGTGATCAGGGCGATGGGGCGAGTGGTCATGGCGAGAACTCCTTCTGTTTTGGATGGAGATGCATATACTCGCCTTGCTGGACGATATAATCGGGCACGGATTGCCAACACTATTCATCCTGTGCGAACAATCACCGATGGACAGGTTCGACAGCATGCGGCTCTTCACCCGCGTTGTGGAACGGCGCAGCTTCACCGCTGCCGCCGCCGATCTCGGCCTGCCGCGCTCCAGCGCCACCGCCGCGATCAAGCAATTGGAGGAGCGGCTCGGCGTGCAACTGCTCCGGCGCACCACCCGCCACGTCACGACCACTCTCGATGGTGACGCCTATTACCAGCGCTGCATCGGCATCCTCGCCGACATCGAGGACGCCGAGGGCGGCTTCGGCGCGCATGAGGTGCGTGGACGGCTCAGCATCGACATCAACGGCAACCTGGCTCGTACCGTCGTCATCCCGGAACTGCCAGCGCTGCTCGCCCGCTATCCTGGGCTCAGCTTGCATATCGGCGAGGGCGACCGCCTCGTCGATCTCGTGCGCGAGGGCGTCGACTGCGTGGTGCGCGCCGGCACGCTGCCGGACAGCGACATGATCGCGCGCCGAATCGGCACGGCGCGCGAGGCGACGCTCGCCAGCTCCGACTATGTCGAGCGCCACGGCCTGCCGCGTGACCTGGACGAGCTGGCCGGCCATGTGATGATCGGCTTCGTCTCGTCGCGCACCGGGCAGGTGATGCCGCTGGAATTCACCGTCGACGGCAAGGTGCACGAGATCGTCCTGCCGTCGCGGGTCACGATTTCCAACTCCGACACGGCCGCCACGCTGGTGCTCCAGGGTTTCGGCCTCTACCAGGCGCCGCGCCGCCGTTTTGCCGCTGACATCGAGGCCGGTCGGCTAGTCGAGGTGCTTCCGGACAATCCGCCCACGCCGACGCCGATCTCGGTCCTTTATCCGCGCAGCCGCCAGCTGTCGCCAAGGGTGCGGGTTTTCGTCGACTGGCTGGTGGAGATTCTGGGGCCGAAGCTGGACGCCTGATCGCTCAAAGAAACAACCGCAACTGCGTGTGAATGATCGACCGGTAGTCATCGATCGTCCGCCGGCTCTCGGCCTCGTCCTGCGTCAGCGCCAGCCGCACCACGCCGCCGGCAAGCTGGAAGATGAGAAAGACCACGCGTCCGAACGCCTCGCGCCGCTCCGGCTCAAGCATCGGACCGACATGGTCGCAGAACATTTTCGCCTGCTGCCTGGTCTCGGCGATGTCGAGGTTCTGCAGCGCCTTGTCGGCCTGGATCGCGTTCTGCAGGTCCTGGATGGCCGGATCCGCCGCCACGCGGCTGTAGTAGTCGTCGAGCAGTCGATCCGCGGCCGACGTCACATCGTCCACCCCGCGGATCCCGGCGATGATGGCGCCGAAGCGCGCGCGACTCTCCTCCGCGAAGCGCTCGTAGAGCATCGCCAGGATCGCCGATTTGTTGGGGAAATAGTGATAGACGGTGGCGATCGGTCCGCCGGCCAGCGCACCCACTTCCTTCATCGTGACGGCATCGATGCCTTTCTCGCCAATCAGTCGCATGGTCGTCGAAAGGATCGCGTCGATGCGCTCGCGGCTGCGCTCCTGCTTTGGCCTGCGCCTGGGCTCCGTCGCCAATCGCCTTGCTTCGCTCATTGCGCCCGATCTCTCGCGAGAGGTCCAAAATTCCGGTTGACAAGAAACATGATTAACTATCAGTTTCCAGAAATGCTGACAGATTGTCAGTTTTTTGGCGATGCGGCAAGGACGTTGAGGAGGCGCCTTTGGTTACACAAGCCGGCGAGACGGACGGCGGCGACTGGCTGGTCGGCAATCCGAGCGGCCTGCAGCTCGCTTCGGCGCTGTGGATCGGCTCGGTCGGCCTGCTGATCCTCGGGCTTCAGCCGGTGCTGCTCGGCGCGCTCTACACCGAAGGCCATGTCACCGGCGACGAACTGGCGCTGGTCGCCACCGCCGAGATGATCGCCATCGCCATCGGCTCGGGCGTCGTGGCCATGGCCCTGTCCGCCCGCAACATGCGCTGGAAGAGCGCCATCCTGCTGCTCCTGCTGGCGGCGGCCAACTGGTGGACGGCCCATGCCGCCGGCGCCAACGCGCTGATCGGCGCGCGCAGCCTGGCCGGGCTTGCCGAGGGCGGGCTGGTCGCCATCGCCACCGAGCTGATTGCGCGCTCGCGCCGGGCCGAGCGCATCGGCGGCTATTTCGTCACCGTGCAGACCTTGGCGCAATGCGCGCTGGCGCTGACCCTGGCGCTCTATGTCGTCCCGGTCGCCGGCGCGTCCGGCGGCTTCCTCGCCCTCGGCGTGGTCTGCCTCGCCTCGCTGGCGGTCGCCTGGATCGTGCCGGACGACTATGCCGACCTGCCGAAGGAAGAGCATTTCGCCAACGTGCTGACGCCCGGATCGATCGCCGCGCTGCTCTCGATCTTCTGCTACTTCATGTTCTTCGGCGCGATCTGGGCCTTCCTCGAGCCGCTCGGGGCGCAGTTCGGCATCGATGGCCGCACCGTCGGCCTGATGGTGTCGGCAAGCCTCGCCGCGCAGGTGGTTGGCGCCCTGACCGCGACCGCCATCGAGGCGCGCATCGACTATCGCCTGGCGATCACCGCCGTCGGCGCCGTCGCCCTTGTCTGCTCGCTGATTTTCGCCAGCGGACCTGGCCCGACGATATTCTGGAGCGCCGCCTTGGTGATGGGCTTCATCCTGCTGTTCATCGTTCCCTACCAGATCCGCCTGGCGATCACCGCCGACGAGACCCGCACCGCGGTGCTTCTGGTGCCGGCGGCCCAGCTCTTCGGCCTGGCGATCGGGCCGATTGCCGCCTCGCTGCTGATCGACAAGGATTTCCGGCCGGTGCCGGAATTCGCCGCCGCCAGCGCCGCCGCCAGCGTCGCGCTGCTCGGCCTGTTCATCCTCGTGACGCGGCATCGCCGCGCCATTGCCTGAGCGGAGAAGCGCGATGCAGAAAGCCTGGAGCAACTGGTCGGGCCTGGTGCAGGCCGCACCCAAGCTTATCGCCACTCCGTCAGATGCCGGCGAGCTTGCCGATCTGGTGCGCTCGGCGCCCGGTCCGCTCCGCGTCGCCGGCGCTGGCCATTCCTTCACGCCGCTGGTGCGGTCGGATGGCACCATCGTCTCGCTGGAGAAGATCGAGGGGCTGGTCTCGCATGACACCGCGGCCAATCGGGCGCGGTTGCGGGCTGGCACTCGGCTTGGGCCGCTGATGCACATCCTGCAGGGCATCGGCCAGGCCCTGCCCAACATGGGCGACATCGACAAGCAGGCGATCGGCGGCGCGCTGGGCACCGCCACGCATGGCTCGGGCCCGAAGCTCGGCGCCTATCACACGCAGTTGGAGACGGTGCAACTCGTCGACGGGACAGGGAAACTGCGCGAATACAGCCGGGCAGGGGACCAGGACATGATCCACGCCACCGGCGTCGCGCTCGGCGCCTTCGGCATCCTCACCGAAGTGACGATGAAGAATATCGCGGCCTACCGCCTGCGCCGCCGCAAATGGGTGCTGCCGATCGGCGACATGCTGCGCGATTTCGAGACGATGTTGGCCGCGCACCGTTCGGCCGAATTCTACTACATCCCGTTTTCCGGCTATGCGCAGTTCATCGCCAGCGACCTGAGCGATGCGCAGCCGACGCAACGGCCGACCGAGGACGACGAGAAGGGTTTGGCGACACTGCGCAAGCTGCGCACCGTGCTGCGCTGGCTGCCGTCGCTGCGCCGCGCGCTGATCAAGGGCGCGGTCAAGAAGGTGCCGGCCGAGGATTATGTGCAGGACTGGCTCAACGTCTATGTCAGCGACCGGCGCACCAAATTCAACGAGATGGAGTACCACCTGCCTTTCGAGGAGGGGCCGAAGGCGCTGGCCGAGATCATCGCGCTGACCGAGAAGCACTTTCCGGAAGTCTACTTCCCGATGGAGGTGCGTTCGGTGGCGCCGGACGAATTCTGGCTTTCGCCCTTCCACAAAAGGCTCACCTGCTCGATCGCCATCCACCACGATGCGGCCAACGGTCCCGAGCCCTTCATGCGGGCGGCCGAGCCGATCTTCCGCAAGTATGGCGGCAGGCCGCATTGGGGCAAGATGCACAGCCTGAAGGCCGCGGATTTCAAGAAACTCTATCCGCGCTGGGATGACGCCATGGCGGTGCGGCGCGATATCGATCCCGAAAACCGCTTCGTGTCGCCCTACATGGCCAGCCTGTTCGGCATCGACACATGAGCGCCTATTTCGCCGATCTCTCCGAGGCGCTGAGGCAAGCCGGCATCTTCCAGCCCGCGCTCGTGCTCGACCGCGACCGGCTCGACCGCAACATCGCGCTGGTGAAGGACAGACTGGCGCCGGGCCTCGCCGTGCGGCTGGTCGACAAGTCGCTCGCCTCCATGCCGCTGCTCCAGCATATTGCCGGCGCGCTCGGCTCCAGCCGTTTCATGACTTTCCATCCGCCGATTACGCAGGCCGTGCTCGACGCCTTTCCCGAGGCGGATCTGCTTTACGGCAAGCCGATGCCGGTCGGCGCGGCGAGAGCCGCGCTCACCAAGGGCGGCGCCGGCTGGTCGCGCGTCTGCTGGCTGATCGACACCGACCAGCGGCTGGCCGAGTATGGCGCGCTGGCGGCCGAACTTGGCACCGAACTGCGCTTTGCCTTCGAGGTCGATGTCGGGCTGCATCGCGGCGGCTTCGCCAGCCCCGAAGACATAAAGGCGCTGACCATCCCGAACGGCCTGCGCTGCGAAGGTATCATGGCCTACGAGGCGCATGCGCCGGAGATTCCCGGCCTGTTCGGCGGCCAGGCCGGCGCGCTGGGGAAAGCCCAGGCGCTGGCCGAGGAATTCGCCGACAGCCTCGGCGAGGACCAGCGCCGCATCCTGAACATAGGCGGCTCGAAGACGGCGTTGCTGCACCATGGCGGGGTCGCCAACGAAGTCTCGATCGGCTCCGCTTTCGTGCTGCCCAGCGATTTCGACGTCCCCGGCCTGGATGGCCTCCAGCCTGCAGCCTTCATCGCGACGCCGATCCTGAAGGTGGTGGAGCCGGTGCTGCCGGGGCCGGCCTCGGTGTCCCGCATGCTCACGGCGCTTGGCCTGTTCCCGCGCAAGGGCTGCTATCTCTACGGCGGCAAGTGGATGGCCGGGCCGGTGTTCCCGGAGGGAATGAAGGTAAACAGCCTGATGGGCCTGTCCTCCAACCAGCAGTTCATGGCCCTGCCGGCCGGAGCCGACGTAAAGCCCGGCGACTGCGCCTTCCTGCGTCCGACGCAGAGCGAGGCCGTGCTGCAGCATTTCGGCTCGATCGCGGTGTTTTCGGCCGGACATATTGTCGAGCGCTGGCCGGCGTTGCCGATGGGGTGAGGTGCGAAGCGCTCGCCATTGGCGCAGGCCTCCGCGACATCGTCATCCTAGGGTCTGCGCTGCGTCGCTCCGCTCCTTGCTTCGCCGTAGGATGACGAACGCGTATCACGCCTCGACCTGCAAGCATTTACTTGACTCAGTCAACTAAATGCCCGATCTTCTCCCTGACAGGAGAAGCGCCATGACCATCCACGATCACCCCGGCAAGGAACGCACCGACGCGGTGCGCGCCTTCAACCGCTTCTACACCCGACAGATCGGCCTGCTTGACGAAGGCCTGCTGAAGAGCCCGTTCTCGCTGACCGAGGCGCGGGTGCTTTATGAACTCGCCCATCACGATGGCCTCGTCGCCAGCGACCTTGTTCGCGACCTCGGCCTCGACGCCGGCTATGTCAGCCGTCTCCTGAAGAAATTCGAGGAACGCGGTCTCGTCGAGCGCGCCGCTACCGAAGCCGACGCCCGGCGCTCATCGATCGCGCTGACACAGGTGGGGAGGGATGCTTTCGCGCCGCTCAACAAAGACTCGCATGCGCAGGTCCAGGCCTTGCTCGACAAGCTCCCGCCGGCCGAGCAGGACAGGCTGGTCAAGGCGATGGGCACCGTGCAGCGTCTGCTCGGCGATCAGCCGGAACCCAGGGTTCCGTATGTATTGCGGCCCTTGCAGGTCGGCGACATCGGCTGGGTCACGCGGCGCCAGGGCCTCATCTATGCGCAGGACTATGGCTGGGACGAAACCTATGAGGCGCTGGTCGCCGAGATCCTGGCTGAGTTCGTCAGGAAGTTCGACCCGAAATGGGAGCGTGCCTGGATCGCCGAGCGGGAAGGAGAGGTCGTCGGCTCGGTCTTCCTCGTGCGCAAGTCGGACGCTGTGGCGAAACTGCGCCTGCTCTATGTCGAGCCGTCCGCGCGCGGCCTCGGTATCGGCAAGCGGCTGGTCGATGAATGCATCGGCTTTGCCCGCGCCAAAGGCTACAGGACGCTGACGCTGTGGACCAACGACATCCTCGTCTCGGCCCGCCGCATCTATCAGGCGGCGGGCTTCGAACTGGCGGAAGAAGAGCGCCACCATTCCTTCGGCAAGGATCTGGTCGGCCAGACCTGGAATTTGGCGCTCTAGCCCTTCACCGGTATCCAGATTTCCAGCCCGCCATTGCCGCTGCGCGGATCAAATTCGGGCCCGTAGCGCTCGAATTCCGGGGCATCGGCGACCTCGTGCCCGGAGGCCGGCAACCATTTGTTCCAGATCGTGCTGACCGTGCGGCGGATGGTCGAGATGTGCTCGCGATGGGCAAAGACGGCGTATTTCTGCGCCGGCACGCGCACGCGAAAGAACTCCTTAGGCAGCTCCGAAAAGTCAGCGACCTCGACGCCGGCGACATAGTCGAAATTGCCGGCGTCGTCGCCGTTGACGCAGACGCCGTAGGCGACGTCGCCGGTCTCGCCGGGGATGTTGCCGATATAGGGTCCGAAACGCTGCCACAGCATCGGAATGCCGGCGCTTGTCTCGCAGCTATAGCGTACGCCGAGCCCGGCGATGAGGAAGGGGCGGCTGGTCTCGAAGCGCGGCGGTTCGAGATTGCTGAGAAACGACTGGTCCATCAGGATCGGCTCCACGAGGTCTAGGGTGTTGGTCGAGCCTTGCGCGCGCACCAGTTCCGGCGTGGTGCCGAACTGGTCGCGGAAGGCGCGGGTGAAAGCCTCATGCGAGCCGTAGCCAGCTTCGAGCGCGACCGAAAGAATATCGGGCGCGCCGCCGGCAAGCTTGCGCGCCGCCTCGCTCAGGCGGCGCGCGCGCATGTAGCCCATCACCGAGCGCCCGGTGGCGGCGCCGAACGCGCGCGTCACATGGAAACGCGACACGCCGCTGCTTTGCGGGACATCGTCAAGCGAAATCGCGTCCGGCAGATGGCTTTCGACAAACCACAGCGCTTTCTCGGTCGGGTGCATGGTTCCTCGCATTTGGCCGGCCGACGATAATGCCCGCGCGGACAGTCAGTTTGATCCAAATTGCGCACTGCGCAATAATGCGTCGGTCATGCCCCGTCGATGTGGGAATCGAAGCGGCATGATCCAGTGTCCGGGGAAGGGGCGTCCCGATGACCACGGCGGCTGCCGATCAGGTATACCGGTTTGGCGGGTTCACGCTCGACCTCGCCATGGGCACGTTGCGCGGCGTCAACGAGCCGCTGTTCCTGCGCCCGAAGGCCTACGCCCTGCTTTCGCATCTTGCCCGAAACATGGGCCGTGTCGTGCCGAAAGCGGAGTTGATGGACGTTGTCTGGCCGGGCGTCTACGTCACCGAGGACTCGCTCACGCAGTCGGTGCGCGAAATCCGCAAGGTGCTTGGCGAGGAAATGGTGCGCACCGTCTCCAAGCGCGGCTACATGCTTGCCGGGGAGGCGGAACCCCCGCCCGAGATGAGCTCCCAGCCGATCGTGGCGGTCGTTCGCTTTCGCAACGAGAGCGGCAATCCGGCCGACGAAGCGATGGTCGACGGCTTTGCCGAGGATCTGATCAACGGCGTGGCCCGCTTCGGTACAGTCACCGTGCTGGCGCGCAATTCGAGCTTTTCCTTCTCCTCCTTCGGCCGTGGCGAGTGGCCGCAGATCCGTGCCCGCATCGGCGCCGACTACCTGGTCGAAGGGTCGCTGCGCCGGCAAGGCGAGCATGTCGTGGTGGCCGTCAGCCTGGTCGACATCGCGACCGCCAGCCAGCTCTGGGGCGACCGCTACCAGTCGCAGGGCGCTGGTCTGTTCGCGACCGGAGGCGAGATCGTCGAGCAGATCGTCAGCCGGCTGGTCACGCGGGTCACCAATGCCGGGCTGGAACAGGCCTCACGCAAGCCGGTGACCAGCCTCGCCGCCTATGAGCTTCTGCTGCGCGGTTTTGCGCTGCTGCGCGATCCGGCCCAGACCGACCAGCGCGGCGCCGAGGCATTGTTCGAGGCGGCCATCGCCAAGGATCCGAATTATGGGCTGGCCTACACCTATCTCGCCCTGGCGCGCTCGCTGGACGGGGAGTTCGGCCGCGCCAGCGACGCGGTGCTGCAGAACGCGCGTGACCTTGCCGACAAGGGCCTGGCCTTGTCCCCGGACCAGCCGACCGGCCACCGCGTGCAATCGCTGATCCGCCTCTACATGCGCGACCACGAGGCGGCCGAGCATCACATGCGCATCGCGCTGCAGCTCAATCCCTGCGATGCCGACAGCATCGAGCAGATGGGCATGCTGCTGACCATGCGCGGCCGGCCGCTGGAGGCGCTGACCTGGCTGGCGCGCGGCATCCGCATCGATCCCTTGCACCCGCACTGGTACCAGTTCGACCGTGCGCTGGCGCTCTACATGATGGGGGAATACCGGCAGGCGGCGGAAGCGCTGGAGCTGGCCACGCGTCCGGCGCCCTGGATCCGGACGCGGCTGGCGGCCTGCTATGCCCAGATGGGCGACATGGAAAGGGCGCGGCGGCAGATCGCCCTCATCGAGGAGGGCGATGCTTTTGCGCCGCTCGACTACGCGTTGCGCGGCGTGCCCTTCGAGAACCGGGCCGATGCCGAGCATCTCGCCGAAGGCGTGCGACTTGCCCTCGGCGAGGTTTAGCCTGAGGCCGATCGTCAATCGACGACGACCACGATGTAGCGGCCCTGATAGGCCCGGTAGTAGGTGCCGCCGCAACGCCAGACGTCGAAGCCGTTGACCTTGGTGCGGACGCAGCCGGCCGGCAAGGTCGCGACCCAGGCAGTGGTGTGCCTCAGCACCCGCCATGTCGTATTGCGGCGGGCGACACCGGCGGCGCTGCGCGGCGTCCAGGGATGGCCGACGCGGGCCTCGGCCGTGCCGACCAGCGACAGCGCCGGCACCGTGCCGCCGATGATCTCGACGGCGGCCATGCCGATGGCGAGCAGGGCCGCGGCCGAACGAATTTTCGTCATGGATTTCAAACGCATTTTCTCTCTCCTTAAGGCTCGATCGAAGTTCAACGGGGGGACGCGGCAAGCCGGGCGGTGCCCGCCAGAGCCGCGAGGTGAGCAACCACGAACAGAAAGTGCGCCGCGGTTGTGACGTAGCCGACGACGAGCACGTCGGCGGCGATGAAGAACTGCCAGAACAACAGGTTTGCCGTTCCGAGCAGCATGTGGACGGCAGCCAGGAAGGCATGCCAGGTCCGCGAATAGGCGATGCGCGAGAGCGTGGCCCCGATGATCAGGGCCAGTCCGTGCGCCTCGATGAAGCCGATGCCGGTGCCGGGTGCGTCGGCGAGCAGTATGGCTTCGGCGCCGCGCCCGAAGAACGAGCCGGCAATGTCGGTGGCGAGCCCGCCGGCCGATGCGACGATCAGGAAGCAGGCGTTGACGCGGATGAGCAGGTTTCCAAAGAACGGGGTCATGGTCGTTTCCCTTCGGTTTCGTGTTTGGCTGCCACGGCGGCATTCCGCCGTGGCTTGTCGGAACGCGTCGCCGCCTCAGGCGGCGATGGCTTGCGGCTCGGCGATAGCCATGGCGGGCTCGGTGGCGGCTGTCGCTCCGGTCGGCGCCTTGATGCCGAACCAGGTGACGTAGAGCGTCGGCAGGAAGACCAGCGTCAGCACCGTCGCCACGATCAGGCCGCCCATCACCGCATAGGCCATCGGCCCCCAGAATACGGTCGGCGCGATCGGGATCATGCCGAGGATGGCGGCCGCAGCCGTAAGCAGGATAGGCCGCAGCCGGTGCGTGGTGGCGCTGATCACTGCCGCCCAGGGCTCTTCGCCTGCGGCTATATGCTGGTCGATCTGCGCGATCAGGATCACCGAGTTGCGGATCACCATGCCGATCAGCGACATCACCCCGAGGATGGCGACGAAGCCCATCGGTGCGCCGGAGATGAGCAGCGCGCCGGCGACGCCGATCAGCGCCAGCGGTGCGGTGAGCAGCACCAGCACCAGGCGCTGGAAGCTCATCAGCTGGATCATCAGCACGGTCGCCATGATGAACAGCATCAGCGGGAAGACCACGAAGATGCTGGCCTGCGCCTTGGCGCTGTCTTCCGTGACGCCGCCCTGCTCGACGCTATAGCGGGCCGGCAGCTCCGCCTTGAAGGCGTCGATCGCCGTGCCGAGCTTGCGCGTCACCGAGACGGCATCGCTGCCGGGCGCGACGTCGGCCTGGACGGTCACCGTCGGCAGGCGGCCGCGGCGCCAGATCAGCGGCGGTTCGGTCTGGTAGGAGAGCGTCGCCACCTGCTCGAGCGGCACGCGGCGTCCGCCCGACGCGCTGATCGTCAGGCCGCGCAGCGTGTCGATACTGGCGCGTTCCTGTTCCACGGCGCGGGCGATGATGTCGACGAGGTAGGTGTCGTCGCGCATCTGCGTGATCTTCGAGCCCGACAGGACCGCGTTGATCGTCTCGGAAAGCTGCTGCGAGGAGATGCCAAGTGCGCGCGCCCGGTCCTGGTCGACCTCGACCTTGATGACCTTTGCCGGCTCGTTCCAGTCATAGTTGATGTTGCGCACCGCGGCATCGCTCCCCAGGACCTGCGCGAACTGCTGCGCGAGGCTGCGTGTCTTGTCCGGGTCCGGACCGCTGACGCGGAATTTTAGCGGCCAGCCGACCGGCGGGCCGAGTTCGAGCGGCGTGACGCGGGCCATGACGTCGTCGAAGCCGGTCGACAGCTTCTTCTCCAGCCGGTCGATGACGGCCTGGCGCACGGCGTGACCCTTGGTCACCACCACCGCCTGGGCGAAGAAGTCATTGGCGAGCTGCGCGTCGAGCGGCAGGTAGAAGCGGACCGCGCCCTGGCCGACATAGAAGCTCCAATGGTCGATGTCCGGATCGGCGGCGAGCAGCTTTTCCACGCGCTCCACCACCGCGCCGGTCGCCTTGATCGAGGCGGTGCGCGGCAGGGTGAGGTCGACCATGACCTCCGGCCGGTCGGACTTGGGGAAGAACTCTTGGCCGACGAAGCCCATGGCAACGACCGACAGCGCGAACAGCCCGGCGGTCGCCGACAGCACCAGCCATTTCGCCCGCATCGCCATCTCGAGCAGTGCCTGGA